>DIUG01000059.1:0-7859 GCA_002422305.1 Patescibacteria group bacterium UBA6164
ATTTATTTGGTGAATTTAATAATGTGCAAAATGAACCTATTAATACTAATGAAGATGATTTTTTAGATAATTTATTTAATAATTTATAAACTTTAAAAAAAATATACGATAACAAAAAATAATATGAATAAACAATTAAAACTATTTTTTCCAAAGTTAAATGAAAATGAAATAAAAAATGAAATCAAAACATTTGAAAAGTTTTATTTTAAAATTATTAAGGAAATTAAAAATAATACAGAAAATGTATTAGAAAATAAATATAATGAAAATGAAAAATTAGAAGAATTAGTTAAAAATGAAAATGAAAAAATAATTGAAAAATTAAATGAATATTTTCCATGATATAACGAAAAATTAATAATTGCTCTAAAAAATACAATAGATACAACTACTAATGAAGAAAAATTAAATGATATAATAAATTGATTATTAAACAGAAAATGTAAAAATACATTAATCAAACCTGAATATATAAAAAGAGAGTGAGTTGCTGTAGAATTTTTGAAAACTATAAAATCTATGTGAATAATAGATTGAAATTATAATAATAGTAATGAACTTACTAATAAGTATGATATACCTAAAGAAAAACCTAATATATGAAATTACTTAGAAAATTACAAAAATTGGGTATGAAAAAAATTATTACTATCAGAGAAAGAAATTGATTTATTAACAGTTGACTCATTAGAAAATAGAATGATACCTTATTTAGAATTATCTATAAATCATATAAAAAAAGTAATTGATTGACTAACATCAGAATATAAAGAGGATTTAAAAAGTATATTTTTTGAAAATATACATTCTCAAGAAGAAAATATATCTTTTTTTAGTTTATTTAAAAAATATTATGAACTAGAAAAAGAAAAAAGAAAAATAATAAAAGATTCTGGAGAAAAAAAATATAGAGATCATTTGATACAAATAAAAAATTGACAATATGAAATACAAAGAATAGTTACTTTAGCAACTTTATATATAAATAGAGAAAATACTTTAACATTCCAAAATGCAAAAGAAGAACAAAATTTTTTAATATCAAAAATTTCAGAAATTTGAAGTGATGAATTTAAAAACCATTATTTAGAAAGCTCTATAAAAAATGATAATTTATTGTATAATTATACAAAAAAAGGAGAATTATATTGGACTGTAAAAGTATGAAAAGATGGCGAAGAAAACTATATTGTTTGAAAAGAAAAAATAAAATGATATAATAAAACAAATATTGATACTTTTGAAATAGAATGAAAAACAAGAAATTATAAAACAAATACTGAAAAAGTAGAAATTTTACATATATGATCTAGAATAAGAAAAGATCCATTTTCATCAGTTGAAAAAATGATTAGAAAATGACTGTCAAGTTTCAATGAAATACTTGATCATAAGTGATTTATATTTGTAATAGATAAGTATTGAAATGATCTAGAAAGATTAAAAAAAATATTAGAATATGAATTATGAACTCTGAAAACAAGTTGGTTAGAGGAAACTGAAAGTATGAAAACTAATTGAAATGAAAATACTAATAATGAGTATAATTCTATGAAATGAATATTAAAAGTTAGTTATAAATGAAAATTGATAAAAGATTTTTTTGAATTATTATGAGAAATATTAGAGAAAAATAAATTAAAAGAAATTAAAAAACAATTTATTGAACTAAAAAAAGAAAAAATAGATGATATTGATATAAATAATTTTGAAGAATTAATAAATAATGTAAATAATGAAAATTTATATCAAATATATAATGATTTAAAAGAAAGATTTTGAAATAAAAAATATTTCATGGAAGTAGAAATACAAATATTTGATAAAGAAAATTATATAAAAGCTGAAATTGATAAAGAATCTCCTGCTTATCATTGAAATTATAAAAAATTACAAAGTATTGAAACTTTACCAATTTACTTTCCAGAAGAATTATATTGAGAAACTATATATAAGATATTAAAAGATGAATTAGTACAAACTACAAAATATAAACATTTAAGTAATTAAAATATAAATAAAATTTGAAATAATATGGTTTATAAATAAAATAAACTCATATTATTTTTTTATAAAAAAATAATTGTATTAAAATTATGATATTTATTCAATCGATTGAATAAATATCATAAAATATTTTTAATATATAAAAAATATCGATTTTATTTTTAATTATTTAATATGAAAGAAAGTGACCTATATAATGATTATTTATCAAAACTTGAAAATGCATTAATAAATAATGATATAGAATCTATAGACTATATTTTAGAATATATGTATACAAACAAATTGTCAGATGATTATATAGAAGAAATAGATGAAATTCTAAATGAAGCTACTTTATATGCTGAAATTTGAGATTTAGAATACAAAGAAAAAGCACTTAGCTTGATTGATGAATTTAAACAAATATCAATTAATTTATAAATATTTTTAAACAAAAAAAAGAGGCTAACATTCAATATTATGCCTCAAAAAAATATTTATCTTGATTATCGCTTTTTGATAAAAAATTGAAAGGTCATTCAAAAGCTATAACAAATAGACTGTTACATCAAGATTTAGAAGGTTAATATTTTAAAACCTCTTCCCAAATATTAAATATATTTATGTTTTAAAGAGTTTACATTTAATACTAAGTAAAGTCATATAAAATGATTTTACAGTTTCTCTGGGATAAAGAATGGGAGCACTCTCCTTTCGTGCTTTCTTTATATCTAAAAAAAATGAAAAGTCAAAAGATTTTATTTAAAAATAATTAATAAATATGAATAATATAGATATTAATAGTGTACAAAATTTATGTAGTGATTTTTCTGATGCATACAATGAAAATTACTCCGTAGCCGTTATGAATTTAAGAAGTTATATACAAATATTAATATTAGAAACTCAAGATAAAAGTTTTACAAGTTTAAATAGTAGACTTAAAATATTAGAATTTATTGAAGAAAAATTCAATAAGGATATAAATTGATTTTTTAATTTTATTAAAAAATTAAATCATATAGAATATAAAGCAAATTCTAATGATAAAATAGAAGAAGTTTTAAGAAATGAACTTTGATATAAATGAGAATGAATTTTTAAATAAAAAATATGAAAAATATAATAACTCTCTAAAACTTTTGTCCGAAAAGACTGGAAACTAATATAATTTATATTAAAATACAATGAAAAATTTCGAAAAAGTAAACCCGAAACAATCTTTTCCTAAACTAGAAGAAGAAATACTAAAATTTTGGCAAGAAAATAATATTTTTGAAGAATCAATAAATATTAGAAAAGAAGCAGAAGAATTCAATTTCTATGATGGTCCTCCTTTTGCAACTGGTACTCCCCATTATGGGCATATATTAGCTGGTACACTAAAGGATGTAATACCTAGATACCAAACAATGAAAGGTAAATTAGTTAATAGAGTTTTTGGTTGGGATTGTCATTGATTACCTATTGAAAATATAGTTGAGAAAAAATTAGAAATATCTGGTAGAGATGATATTTTGAAAATATGAGTTCATAAATTTAATGAAGAATGTAGAAGTAATGTTTTTTGATATGTAGAAGAATGGAAAAAAACTGTAAATAGAATGGGAAGATGGGTAGATATAGATAATGCCTATAAAACCATGGATACTAGTTTTATGGAATCTGTTTGGTGGGTATATAAAGAGCTTTATAATAAATGATTAATATATGAAGGCCATAGAGTAGTTCCATATTGTCCTAGATGTACAACTCCACTTTCAAATTTTGAAGTAAATCAATGATATAAAGATAAACAAGATAAAACATTAACTGTTAAATTTAAAGTAATAGGTAATGAAAGTAAATATATATTAGCATGGACTACAACTCCCTGGACACTTATTTCAAATTTATGATTAGCAGTTTGAGCTGATATAATGTACTCTGAAATAAAAGATTTTAAAAATTGAGAAACTTATATATTAGCAACTGATAGAATCAAAGATTATTATAAAAATGAAGATGAATATATTATTATTAAAGAATATAAAGGTAATTGTCTTAAATGAATCAAATATGAACCAATTTTTCCTGATTTTAAAGTTCAAATTATAGATATGTGAGCTGATTTATGATCTGATGTAAAGCTATGAAAAAATGCATTTACAGTGGTATTATGACACCATGTAACGACTGAATCAGGAACATGAATTGTACATATAGCCCCAGCTTACTGAGAAGATGATTTCATAATATGAAATGAAAATGATTTATGATTTGTATCACATATAGATGATAGTTGAAAAACTAATAATACTTTATCAGATAATTGAAAATATGTATTTGATTATAATGAAGAAGTAATTCTAACTTTAAAAGATAAATGAGATATACTTAAAATATCTACTATAGATCATTCATATCCACATTGCTGGAGATGTGATACACCTCTTATTTATAGATGAATATCTGCATGGTATGTAGCTGTAGAAAAAATCAGAGATAAAATGGTAGTTAATAATCAAAAAATCAACTGGACTCCCGATATCATAAAAAATGGTAGATTTGGTAAATGGGTTGAAAATGCTCGTGATTGGAATATCTCAAGAAATAGATATTGGTGATCAGCAATTCCTGTTTGGCAAAGTATTGACAAAAAAGAAGAAGTTTGTATAGGTAGTATAGAAGAGCTTTACAATCTAAATAAAGATTTTTGAGATATAACAAAAGTAATAATAGTAAGACATGGTAGAACAGACTACAACGAAAAGTGATTTATGGACTACAAATGAAATGCAAATCTAACAGAGGTATGAAAAGCACAAGCAATTGATCTAAAAGATAAATTAAAAGATCTAGATATAGATGTAGTTTATAGCTCTCCACTTAGTAGATGCAAAGATACTATTTCACCTCTTGCAAAAGAAAAATGACTTAAAATAAATATAATTGACGATTTTATAGAGATAAATTCACCAGAATTACAAGACAAAAAATTTGATTGCAAAAACTATAAATGGGAAAATTGATATGGTTGATGAGAAACTATAAAACAAGTAAGTGAGAGAGTTGAAAAAGCATTTAAAAAAATAATTGATGAAAATAAGTGAAAAACAATTGTAATATGTTCTCATTGAGATCCAACATTTTTGATGAGAAAATTGATATTATGACTTGATTATGATACTCAAAAATACACAAGTTGATATTATCTAGAAAATAATCCAAAATATGGTATAGAAAAACTATATGCAATAGATTATATTTACACAAAAAACTATAAACAAATAGATTTACATAAACATTTTGTTGATGAAATTTTGGTAAAAAATCCTGAAACTAAAAATACACTAAAAAGAATCCCAGAAGTACTTGACTGTTGGTTTGAAAGTGGAGCAATGCCTTATGCGAGTAAACACTTCCCTTTTGAAAACTCTGATAATTTCAAATTTCCAGCTGATTTTATAGCTGAATGAATTGATCAAACTAGATGATGGTTTTATACTTTACTAATACTTTGAACTGCACTATTTGACAATACTCCATTTTTAAATGTAATAGTAAATGGTACTGTATTAGCTGAAGACTGACATAAAATGTCTAAATCAAAGAAAAATTATCCTGATCCACAAATTATTTTTGATAAATATGGGGCTGATGCTATGAGATTTTATTTAATGAATTCTCCTGTAGTTGAAGCACAAGATTTTAGATTTGCTGAAAGTGGTGTAGAAGAAGTAGTTAAAAAAGTGATACTTCCATTATGGAATACATATTATTTCTTTACAACTTATGCAAATATAGATAATTTCAAACCAAATTGAAGTAAAACAAAAAATAATAATTTAGATAAATGGTTAATTTCAGAATTAAATGAATTAACAAGAGAAGTTTCTAATGGGTTTGATACATACAAATTAAATGAAGCTGCTAAACCTATTGTTAAATTTATGGATAATCTAACAAATTGGTATATTAGGAGATCTAGAAAAAGATTCTGGAAATCAGAAAATGATGGAGATAAAATAGAAGCATATGAAACACTTTACTATACATTGGTAGAATTAACAAAAATAATTGCTCCATTTATGCCTTTTGTTTCGGAATATATGTATAAAGAATTAACTCATGAAAAATCAGTTCATTTAACAGACTACCCTATTTACGATTCAAGCTTAATTGATGAGAACCTAAATGCTGATACGGATAAAGTTCAAAAAATAATTACTTTATGATTAGCATGGAGAGCAAATCATAAAATAAGAGTAAGACAACCATTAAAATCAATTACAATTACTGAAGAATTAGATAACTACTATGTAGAAATCATAAAAGAAGAATTAAATGTAAAAAATGTATTAGTTGTTAACTGAAATAGTTTAGCTAAACAAATATGTAAACCAAATGGTAGATCTATTTGACCAAAATTTGGATGAGATGTTAAATTTATAATGTCTGAAGCAAAATCTTGAAATTTTGAAATTTTAAATAATTGAAACATAAAAATAAGTGGAGATGGTGATTTATCAAATTTAAAAGAATTTATTTTAGAAGAATGAGATTTTGAATTAGTATTTGAATCTGGAAATGAATGATTATTAATTGAAGCATGATTCTGAATGGTTATATCTATGGATAATAACATAACTCAAGATTTAAAATTAGAATGATTTGCTAGAGATTTAGTAAGACAAATTCAAGAAGCTAGAAAAGAAGCTGATTATAATGTGGATGATAGAATAAAAGTAAATATTTTATGATTAGAAGATGTTTTAAAAAAATTTAAAACATATATAGAAACAGAAACATTATCAAATATAGTAGAAAATATAGAAAATGTTGATTTAGAAAAAGAAATAGAAATAGAATGATTAAATATAATTCTTAAAATAAAAAAATAATATGTTTTCTAAAGAAGAACTAAATATTTTAGAAACTAAAAAAAATATCTTAGAAAAAAAAGATATCGATTTAATAATTACTGATTTAGATGATACTATTTTTTCTACAAAAGAAGCAATTGAAAAAGATATTAGAAAATGAAGAAGATGAGAAGAAGGAAATAAGTATATTGTAGAGGTTATTTGAATAAAAAAATTTATTGATAAATTTTATTTAAATAAAATTTATCCCAAAAGTATAGTTTCTAAATTAAGAAAAAATCATGATTTAATAATTACTGCTTGATATAAAGACATTCAATTAGAAAAATTGAAAGCATGTAAATTAACTCATATAAATTATAGAATTGTTTCTAATCCTGAAGAAAAAATAATAGAAACAATAAGATATATAGTAAATAAATTAAATTTTATACCCAGTAAAATAATAATATATGAAGATAGACCAAAATTTTTCATAGAATATAAAGATTTTTTAGAAAAATTTTTATGAATAAAAATAAAAATAATATATGTTGAAATGATTAATAATGAAATTGAACCAAAATTAACACAAATATATACATAATATATGTTATAAAAAAGTAATTATAGATAAAATCTATAATTACTTTTTCTAATTTTCAAAATATTATTTCCCTACAATTTTATTTATGTCTTCAAAACTAAAATTTATTCATATCATATATATTTCTTTTTATTCCATCATATATTTTTCTACATATTTTTTTCTTTTACTTTAATAATCAGTTTGTTTGCTGTTTTTTATATTCTTAACTTAATGGTATTGGAGTTTATTTTATTCCATTATCTCTATCTCAAATAACTTTTTTTTCTTATTCCAATTAACTCATATTTTCACTATCTTTTTCCCGTCTGTTAAATATGGAACATATTGTTTTTCTATTTGTGTTATTGCTTCTTTCGTAGTTTTGTCTACTTTAAATTCTAGTATATAGTATGTATCTTTTGTTTGGATTATCA
>DIUG01000059.1:7926-8068 GCA_002422305.1 Patescibacteria group bacterium UBA6164
ATATACTAATAATTCTAATCATTCATTCAATAAATCTTTATTTTTTTCTGTTATTCATTTATAAAATAGATTTGATATTTTTATCAAAAGTGAAAAATCATATTGTGGAGTTACTAGTTCTACAAAAAATCTATTCATTACT
>DIUG01000064.1 GCA_002422305.1 Patescibacteria group bacterium UBA6164
TTTCTTTTTCTTTCTTTTTTTTCTTTCTCTTCTTTAATTTCAACCTTTTCTAAAGTATCAAAATACTATTTATTTTTAATTCTATGTCAATTGTTTTTGGTATAAAAATTGGTGGGCCTGGTTGGAATTGAACCAACGACCAATTGGTTATGAGCCAACTGCTCTAACCCCTGAGCTACAGGCCCTTATTTAAATATAATAAATTTATTAAAAAAAATGGCGGAAAGAGAGGGATTTGAACCCTCGGAACCCGTAAAGGTTCACACCCTTAGCAGGGGTGCGCGATAAGCCACTCTGCCACCTTTCCTAATAAAACATTGTTATCTTTAAATTAAAAATGGCGGAGAAACAGGGATTCGAACCCTGGGTGCCTTGCGACACGACGGTTTTCAAGACCGTTGCTTTCGACCACTCAGCCATCTCTCCACATAATAAAATAACACACTAATTTAAAGAATAAATTAAATATGGCTCCCCCGACTGGATTCGAACCAGTGACCAAACGGTTAACAGCCGTCTACTCTACCGCTGAGCTACGGAGGAAAATATAAATTTAATTTAGCGAGAAAGATATTATATATTTTTATTTAAATGTCAAAAAATTTTTTACTTTTTTTTATTTTTTTAATATAAAAAAATATTAATATATAATTTAAAAATATTTTTTCATATTCATTTTGGCTTCCTTATCCATTGTTCTCTCTTTTAATAATTGTTTTTTTTGATAAGTTTTTTTTCATTTAACTAATCATATTTTTAATTTTATTAAATTTCAAACAAAATATAATTCTAAAGGAACTACAGAAAATCAAACTTCCTTCAACTTAGAAATTAAATACAAAATTGTTTTTTTATGTAAAAAAATTTTTCTAACTCTCTCTGTCTCAATTGATTCTCTATTAAATAAAACTTTCCATGGAGAAATATGCATTCATTTTACATATAATTCTCAACCTATCATAATAATATATGATCATTTTAAATTTACATACCCATATCTAACACTCTTAGTTTCATATCATTTAAGCTCTATTCAAGATTCCCAAGTATTAATAACTTCATAATCAAAATAAGCTCTTTTATTTTTCGTAATTATATTATCTAAACTTTTATTTTTCATAATATTTTTTTATTTTAATATTTTTTATTATATTATCATAAGTAATTTAAAAAGCTAATTTTTTTTAAAAAATCTCTCAAAATTGAGAGATTTTAATTATTCAAAATATTTAAGCTGATTTTCTAAAATATAATCTTTAGTTTTTCATTGAAATAACCAATTCCATCTCATATAATCATCAAGATCATAGGATTCTCATCTTTTCAAATTAAATGGATTTTTATAAACTTCAAAATGTAGATGATAATCATCATAATGTTCATCTGGTATTCAAGTAATTCAAATAGTTCAAAGTGGTTGTCATTTTTTTACAACTTCTCAAATTTTTATATTTGAAAAAATATCATTTAAATGACTATACATAACTAAATCTCAAGACATTGTTTTTAACCAAACTTGATTCCCTCTTAATATATCTAAATTTCTAATCAAATTATCTTCAGTTAAATTATTTCACTTAACAATTTTATTTAAATCTGAAAAAACAAAATTTGATACAACCCTAACTATTATTCAACTATCAAGTGCTATCACTTGTTCTCAGAATTTACCATCTATATCCCATCATTGATGTATTCAATTAGTATAATCTTTTCTATATGGTCTTCAAGAATTTGGTATTTTTGATTCTTTTATAGGCATTTTATGTCATAAAACAGGAACAATATACTTTTCACTTCTCTTATCTAATATATTATTTATAATATTCATATTATAAATAGCCTCTTCTAATTCTCTATTTTTCTTCAAAAATACATAATAACTTTTTTCAATATTATTATCATATTTTTTATATTTCAATAATCCTTGTATTTTTTGATCTAAATTTAATCTTAAAGATGATAATTCAATAGTTTTAAGATCAATTAATTTAGAAAGAATTTTATATTCATTAAAAATATTAAGTGTAAAATTAAATTTCGTTTCACTATTATCATCAGATAAAATAAAATTTTCATTTTCACAATAATTATCAAAAAATTTTATATCAAACATATAATATCAAGACTTTGAATATGTTAATTTTGAAAAAATATTACATTCAGATTTCAATTTATAATTACTTAAATCAATTCAAGATTTAAATAATATTCTATTTTTATTCAAAGAAGTAGAATCTAAATATATATTATTTGATGTTTTAAACAATATATTAATACTGTTATCAAATATTGTTGTTCATGCAAAAACTAAAGTATATCAAAATAATAAACTAAATATTATAGTTCATATAAACCATGTAAAAATAAATTTTTTGTTCATTTTTTTTATATTATTTTAAAAAGTGTCATAATTATATTAATAATAATAATAAATCAAGTTTTTTTGGCTCTTTTATGATAACAAGTATATAATATATATATTATATATAAATATTTAGAAGAAATTAAATCTATTTTTATCATACATTTTTTTTATTTTATTCATAAAAAAATAGGGATATTTTTAATTATCCCTATTTACTAGATTTATCATACTCTAACTTAGATTATTATCTCTTCTTCTTCCTCACCTTCTCTAACTATAGATGCTCTAACTATTTTATCTCATACTTGTTTTAATTTAGTTAAAATTACCCCCTGAGTAACTCTTGAAGTTTTTCTAATTCATTTAAGATTCATTCTAATAGTTTGTCATAATTTTGATATAAGTATTATATTTGATGATTTTCTATCTTCTTCACTTAACATATTAGCAGAAATTAATTTACCTGTTTTTACAGTAACTGCCATTGCCTTAACTCAAGATCATCATCTTTTTTGATTTCTATATTCTTCTATTAATGTAAGCTTTCACATACCATTTTCAGTAACTATAAATACATATTCTTGATCTTTATGTACAATTGTTACCTCTACCACCATATCTGATTCTTTTAATTTTATTCATCTTACTCATGATGCTATCCTTCACATTGGTCTAACATCATTCTCTGAAAATTGTATAGCTTTTCCTTCCTTAGTTGCTATAAATATACTATCCTCTCAAGATGTAGTTTTTACCCAACTCAATTCATCATCATCTTTTACTCAAACTACTTTCAATCAATTAGCTCTTATACTTTTAATAAGATCTAATTCTAATTTTTTCACAATACCATTTGCAGTAACAAAAAATAAATATTTACTAGTTTCTTTTGAAATATCCATTATAGCAGCAATTTCTTCACCTTTTTGTAATCATATAAAATTAATTATTGGTTGACCTTTTGCTATTCTATTTGTTTCAGGAATTTCATATGCAGGAAGTGTGAAAACTCTCCCTTTTGATGTAAAATATAATAAATCTGAATGATTTTGTGTAGGAATTATCAATTTTATTTCATCATCTTCTTTAGATCAAGTTGCTACTCATTTTCATCATCTTTTTTGAGTTCTAAAACTATCATCTTTCAATCTTTTTATATAAGAATTTTTAGTTAAAACAATAAATATATCTTCATTTGGAATTGTATCCTTTGGGTTAAATTCTCATATTTTACCAGCATTTACTTGAGTTTTTCTATCATCTCAAAATTTTTCTTTTATTTCATCTAATTCTATAAGTATAATAGTTACTATTCTTTCTGGTTTAGATAAAATATCTTTTAAATCAGTTATCAATAACATTTTTTCATTTAATTCATCTTCTATTTTTTTTCTTTCTAATCAAGCTAATTTATTTAATCTCATTTCCAAAATAGCATCTGCTTGTATTTCTGTAAAATCAAAATTAGCCATCAAAGCAATTTTCGCATTTTCTTTTGTATCAGCAGCTCTAATTGTTTTTATTATCTCATCAATATGATCAAGTGCTCTTTTTAAACCTTCTAAAATATGAGCTCTAGCTTCAGCAATTTTTAATTCATAAATTGTTCTTCTTTTTACTACTTCTTTTCTATGTTCAATAAAAGCTTCTAAAAAATCTTTTAAATTATAAAGTCTTGGTTGCTTTCATCTTTCTCATAATGCAATCATATTATAACCAAAACTTGTTTGAAGAGATGTAAGTTTATATAATAAATTTAATACTTTTTTAGGAAAAGCATCTTTTTTCAATTCTATAATAATTCTAACACCATCTTTATTTGATTCATCCCTTATATCAGAAATTCAAATAATTTTTTTATCTCTTACTAAATCTGCTATTTTTTCAATAAATGTAGCTTTATTTGTTTGAAAAGGTACCTCTGAAATATGAATTATATTTTTTCATTTTTTATTTTGTTCTATATTCGCTACTCATCTAATTTTAACAGATCATCTACCAGTAGAATAAGCAGTTAATAAAGCTTCTTTATCATAAACTATTCAACCAGTTGGAAAATCAGGTCATTTTATAAATTGCATCAAATCTTCTACAGTAATATCATCAAAATTTGGTGTAGTTAACAGATATTGAATTGCATCTATTAATTCAGTTAAATTATGTGGTGGTATATTTGTAGCCATACCAACCGCTATCCCCATTACTCAATTCATAAGTAAATTAGGAATTCTAGTAGGCATAACACTTGGTTCTTGTTTTGTAGTATCAAAATTATCTCTAAAATCAACAGTTTCTTTTTCTATATCTGCTAACATATATTCAGCTAATTTAGTCATTTTTGCTTCAGTATATCTATATGCAGCTGCACTATCACCATCCATTGATCAAAAGTTACCTTGACCATGAACCAAGGGATACCTAAGAGAAAAATCTTGTGCCATTCTTACCATAGCTTCATATACAGAACTATCACCATGAGGATGATAATTTCAAAGTACATGTCAGACAACTGTTGCTGATTTTCTAAATTTTGCACTTGATCTTAATCATTGCTCATGCATAGAAAACATAATTCTTCTATGTACTGGTTTAAATCAATCTCTAATATCTGGCAATGCTCTTGATACGATTACACTCATAGCATAATCAAGGTAACATGTTTCCATTTCATCTCTAATACTTCTATTTGTATCTCAATTATAAATCATTCAAGTTGGCATCTCTAATAATGTTTTTTCATCAGAATTTTCTTCATTCATTTCATTATTTAAATTTTCATTTTCTAACATTTTGTACAGTTAAGTATTTAAAATTATTAAGGATATTTCATTACAAACATAATAAAATTCTATAGTTTATTAATCCTAAAATAATATTTTTTAGATCAAAAATAACTAGCTTTAATATAATGATTTTATATAATTAATCAAGAAAAAAAGGCTTTTTTCTTTTAATTTTTTTTTAAAAAATATTTAAAAATCGAAATCCACCTCTTCTGTTTGATTTTTTTCAAGCATTCATTTTAATCAAAATCAAATAAATATTCAAATTATAATAGAAACAAAAGACAAAATCCAAGTTTTAGAACTAGGATTTATAAAAACATAAGCTGGCATTCAAACAACCATATTTTCTACAATCAAAATTGCAGCTAAAGATATTCAACCAAAAACAAAAAATTTATTCATAACATATTCATATTACTTTTTAATATAAGTATTATATAATAAGTTTATTTTTTTTCAAACAAAAACTAGAAAAAAAAATATTTTGTTTTATAATAAGTAAAATTCCAAATTAATTTATGGAAATTATTATATAATAATATAAAAAATGTACTTACACAAAGATATTGAAAAAAAATGGCAAGATTTTTGGGAAAAAAATAAAACATATAAAACTGAAAATCCGATTTTTGATAATAGTAGAGATTCAATTAATTGTATCTTTACAAAACCAAAATATTATTGTCTAGATATGTTCCCTTTTCCATCTGGTGCTTGATTGCATGTTGGGCATCCAGAATGAATGACAGCAAACGATATAGTAGCTAGATATAAACATGCAAACGGATATAATGTACTTCATCCGATGTGATGGGATGCTTTTTGATTACCTGCTGAAAATTATGCTATAAAAACTGGTACTCATCCAAATATAACTACAAAAAATAATATAAATAATTTTAGAAAACAAATCAAAGCACTTTGATTTTCTTATGACTGGGATCGTGAAGTAGATACAACAGATCCTAAATATTATAAGTGGACACAATGGATATTTTTAAAATTATTTGAAAAATGATTAGCATATGAACAAGATTTACCTATAAATTATTGTCCATCATGTAAAACATGACTAGCAAATGAAGAAGTATTAAATAACTTTACTTGCGAAAGATGTGGTACAAAAGTAGAAAAAAAACAAATTAGACAATGGGTATTAGCAATAACTAAATATGCTGAAAGATTACTAAAAGATGTAGATAGACTTGATTGGCCAGAATGAATAAAAGACATGCAAAGAAACTGGATTTGAAAAAGTGAATGATGTGAATTTGAGATGAAATTAGCTTGAAATGAAAGTAAATCTATAAGAGTTTATACTACAAGAATAGACACTGTTTTTGGTATGACTTATGCTGTAATTGCTCCTGATCATAAAGATATAGGAAACTTTATAACTGATGAATATTTTACAGAATGTGAAGAATATATAGAAAAAGCTAATTCTAAATCAGATCAAGATAGAACTCAAGATGATAAAATAAAATCCTGAGTATTTACAGGTAGTTATGTAATAAATCCATTTAACTGAAAAGAAATACCTTTATGGATTGCTGATTATGTATTATGAAACTATGGTACATGAGCTGTTATGGCTGTACCAGCACATGATGAAAGAGATTTTGAATTTACAAAGAAATATAAGTTAGAGATTATTGAAAGTATAAAATCAAAAAATAATTCTGAAACAAGTCCAGAATGACTAATAGAAAAATCTTTTACTGAATATTGAATACTTGTTAATTCTAAAGAATTTAGCTGACTTACAAGTGAAGAAGCAAAAATAAAACTTACTGAATATGCAGAAAAAAACTGATTTTGAGAGAAAAAAGTAAATTATAAACTTAGAGATTGGTTGTTTAGTAGACAAAGATATTGGTGAGAACCTATTCCTCTTGTACATTGTGATAAGTGTTGAATAGTATGAGAAAAAGAAGAAAATCTACCTATATTATTGCCAGAAACTGATAATTTTGAACCATCATGAGATGGAACAAGCCCATTAAGTAAAATAGAAAGCTTTGTAAACTGCATGTGTCCAAAATGTGGATGACCAGCAAAAAGAGAAACTAATACTATGCCTCAATGGTGAGGATCATGCTGGTATTACTTGAGATATATGGATCCAAACAACGATAAAGAATTAGTAAATAAAGAAATAGCTAATTATTGGGGAGAAGTGGACTCTTATGTATGATGAGCTGAACATGCCGTACTTCATTTATTATATGCTAGATTTTGGCATAAATTCTTGTTTGATATATGAATAGTTCCAACTGATGAACCATTTTACAGACTTAGAAATCAAGGTTTAATACTTGCTTATTCTTACCAAAATGAAAATGGTAGACTTATAGCTAATGATTTAGTAGAAGAAAAAAATTGAAACTTTTATGATATAGAAACATGAGATAAACTTGAAAAAGTGGTTGCAAAAATGTCAAAAAGTTTAAAAAATGTTGTAAATCCTGATGAAATAGTGGATGAATATTGAGCTGATAGTTTGAGATTATATGAAATGTATATGGCTGAATTCAAAGATTCTGCTCCATGGGATACTAAAAATATTATCTGAGTAAGAAGATTTATAGAGAAATCCGAAAGATTATTTAATGCAAAAGCTAAAATATCTAGTGAAGACGATATTTTTACTATGAAATTACTTCATAAAACTATTAAAAAAGTACAAGAAGATATAGAAAACTATAAATTTAATACTGCAATATCTAGTTTGATGATTTTAGTAAATAATTGATTACCGAAAGATTTTGTTTTACAAAAAGAATTCAAAAATGTATTTGTAAGACTACTTCACCCTTTTACTCCTCATTTAGCTGAAGAATTATGGGAAAGAATATGAGAAAAAGAATCAGTATTCTTCTCTACTTGGCCTAAATATGAAGTAAGTATGACTATTGATGATACAATAGAAATTGCAGTTCAAGTATTAGGTAAACTTAGATGAACTATTGAAATAAATAAAGATGAAGATAAAGATACTATTCTAGAAAAAGCTAAAAGTAATAATGATGTTGCGAAATGGTTAGAATGAAAAGAAATAGTAAAAGAAATATATGTACCTGGAAAAATAGTTAATATAGTTATTAAATAGACATAAAAACAATCCATATATATGGATTGTTTTTATGTATAAACCTTTGCTTCATCTAAAAAATACATAGTTTTACAACTTGGACAGAGTAAATAATATTCATAATAATATGATCAAGGCTTTGGCTTTTTTGTATGCTTTGGTTGTTTTTTCCCCACTGGAGTATTACACTTTTTACATAAATCTCATGGTTTAGTAATTTTTATTTTTTTATCAATAATTTTATTTATAACAACATTATTTGATGTTAAAACTTCAGTATCTTTAGTTGAATTTACATAATTTATATCATCTAATAAATTATCCTTTTTCATAGATAAAGTAGCTAATTCATCACATCTTTCATTTTCTATATGTCAATTATGCCCTTTCACCCAATAAAATTTTACATTATGTTTTTCTACTAAATCAAGTAAAATATCCCACAAATCATGATTTATTGCTTTTTCACTTTTATTTCTATACCAATTATTTTTTTTCCATCTTTTAGCCCATCACTTTTCTATTCAATTAATCGTATATTGTGAATCAGTATAAATTTTTACTCTAGCTCTTGTTAATAATTTTTGTAATCATGTAATTACTCAAGTAAGCTCCATTCTATTATTTGTAGTCAATTTATATCACTGGGAAAACTCTTTTTTTATTCATTTATAATGCAATATAACTCAATACCCTCACCTACCAGGATTTGGTTTTGATCATCCATCAGAATATATTTCTACTTCTGGAAGTATATCTTTTCTATCCATTTATAAATTATTTAATTATTGTTTAATTTAATATATTACTTCAAATTACTATTAACAAAATTCCAATTAACTAAATTCCAGAAATTTTCTATATATTTAGCTCTAGCATTTCTAGTATCTATATAATATGCATGTTCCCATATATCTATTACTAATAATGGTTTATTTTCAGTAGTTATAGGAGTTTCTGCATTTGAAGTATTCACTATTTCTAATTTTCATTCTGGAGTTTTTACCAACCAAGTCCATCCCGAACCAAAATTTGTAAGTGCACTTGTAGTAAACTGCTCTTTAAAATTTTCAAAATTCTCAAAATCTCTATTTATTAATATAGCAATTTCTCAATTAGATTCACTTCAAGCATTAGGAGCCATACAATTCCAATAAAATGTATGATTCCATACTTGAGCAGCATTATTAAACATTGATCACTCAGAATTTTTAATTACTTTTTCTAAATCATCATTATCAAAATCACTTCAAACAGTTAATTTATTTAAGTTATCAACATATGTTTGATGATGTTTAGCATAATGGTATTCTAGTGTTTCTTCTGAAATAAATGGCTCTAAAGCACTTTTTTCATATGGTAGTTCAGGTAGTTTAAACATAATTCTTATATTAAATATTAAAATATTATAAAAATATTAACTATTCTTTCTTTTTAATCAAATTAATTGTATAAAATATTTATAAAATCCTAAAATTACTGGATTAAATCTATTTTTCTAAAAAATCTAAAAAATTTTCTAAAGAAAAATCTATTTTTGTAATATCCCGATAATAAGGCTCTATTTCATTTCATACTGAAAAATCAGTTCATAAAAAATCTAAATCTATAAATAAATATTTATCAAAAAAATCATATTTTCTTTTCAAATAAAGTGATTTTTTTGATTTTTCTAAAAAATCTGAATTATGTAGAACATAATAAGTAAAACTTTCAGCAAAATCTTCATATTGATTAGTCATTGAATATCATGAAACAAAATCATCTATAGATTGTCATGATTTTATTATATTAACTCATTCCCAAGAAATATTATAATAAAACTCACTAATATCAGTAAAAACTTGTTTTTTAAAATAATATAAATCTATAAAATGCCCTAATTCATGAATTCATACAGAAATATATTCACTTAGATTATCCTCTTTTACTCAAAAAAGCTTAATTGTACGATTTTTCATTTTTCATCTTACATCAGGTTTATTTTTATATAATTCTACTTTTAAAAAATCTATTTTTTTACTCACAAAAGAACTGTATAAAAATTTTTTAAAAAAATTAGTATATATCAATATTTCTGATTCAAAATTACTTGGAAAATAAAAAAAATCTATTTTGGAATTATCTAATAAATTATCACTTTTAATTTGATTAGATAATTCATTTTGTTTTTTTAAATATAGTTCTTTTTCTTTTGATGAATTTAAGTCATCATTATAAATACTTAGATCTATATAATTACTCTCTATATGATTATTTAAATTTGTTTCAAAATTTCATAAAAAATAGTTTCTGAAAATATATATTCAAAAACTAAAAATAATTAAGCATATAATGAATAAATAAATTTTTTTCATAAAATTGTAAAATGTTTAGGATAATGAATACATAATTTTAACTATTAAGTTTACAATAGCTGAAACAGAAATTAATAAAACAAATCAAAAAATTCACCACTTTATAATATTTTTTGCTTTTGTTATTTTTTCATCTTCTCAAGCACTCAAAGTAAACATTAAAGCTCAATAAACAATAGATCAAACTGCAAATATTCATAAATAAATAGAAATATTATCTATCCAAACTTGTATTTTATCTCAAAATCCTCCACTTCCATCAATAGCATTTGATCATTCATTAGCTCCAACTAATGTAGTTGTATTAAGACAACCGTCTAATGCTTGTTTAAAAGTTCAAGAAGAATAATTATCTGTATCAAAATCACAAACAGCGAAAACATAATTATCAATAGAAAAAAACAATAAACTTAATACAAAAAATAATAGTATTTTTTTCATTTTATACGAAAATTAAAAATTTAATCAAGAAACTAATTTAACAACTGCCCAAGCAGCACTTACTATAAATATTCATACTATTGCATAAACTAATTGTGTAATAGCTTTTTTAAATTCTTCTGGATTTCATCTAGCTAATCATAATTTTATTCAAATAAATAAAAATACTCCTACTGCAATTAAAAAAATCAAACCAGTAACAGATTCTTTTACCCATCAAAATATGTATGCTAATAAAGAAAACCCATCATCAGATTCACTATCTAAAACATTATTACTAGATAATCTTATTAATTCATTTTCAACAGGAGAAGCCTCTATATTTAAAATAGAATATAGATTTGAAAATAGTATTACTAAAAAAATTAAAATCTTTTTTACCATAATTTTTTATTATATAGATATTTTATTTAATATATTTATTATTCACCAAGCTGAAATAGAAATAATTACTCATAATAAAGACCATATAATCCAAGTTTTTGCTTTTTTAACTTTTTCTTCTTCTCATCAAGAAAGTAAATACATTACACCACTTATTATTAATGCAATGACAGCAATAACAGCAACAAATTGAATAGTTTCTCAAATAACTTTTGCAATAACATTCAAACCTAAATTTCCAGTCTGTGATATAGGTTCAGTTAATAATACTTGTGAACATCAAGGTAGTCAATAACAGTTAATTTCTGGTTGATTTGAATAAACATTTAAAAAATAATAAAAGAAAAGTATTAAGAAAAATATAATCTTTTTTTTCATCGAGCTAAACTTACATTATAAATTATTATAATGAATTTTAACATAAAATTTATTATTTACAAAAAATAATTATATTTTTAAATAATTATACTAGAAATACTTTAAAATCTTAGTAAATAACACATCTGTCTTTCAGACATCTTCACTTAAGTCTAAGGGAAGAAAAAAATGATTACTCAGATTTTAAAGAGACTTCAGTATATTACTAATTTTTAAAATTTAACATATAAAAAAATAAGAGAGTAAATCTCTTATTTTATAAACTATTTTTTATTACATCTTCTATTTCTTTTGCAATTTCTTTATTTTCCCTTAAAAATGTTTTTGAATTTTCTCTTCATTGTCATAATCTAGTATCTCAATAAGAATAAAAAGCTCATGCTTTTTTTATTACTCATGTATCTGCTCATATATCAAGTATTTCTCATACTTTAGAAATACCTTCATTATACATTACATCAAATGTAGCTTCTCTAAAAGGTGGTGCAATTTTATTTTTAATTACTTTTACAATAGTAGTATTTCAAGTAATTTCTTTATCTAAAGCAGCTCAAGCTTCTATTTTAGCTTTTCTTCTTATATCTAATCTTTGAGAAGCATAAAATTTTAAAGCATTACCTCAAGTAGTTGTTTCTGGACTACCAAACATAATTCAAATTTTCATTCTAATTTGATTTATAAAAATTACAGTAGCATTACTTTTATTTAGTACTCATGTAATTTTTCTAAGAGCTTGACTCATAAGTCTAGCTTGTAAACCCATATGAGAATCTCACATATCTCATTCTATTTCTGCTTTTGGTGTAAGAGCTGCTACAGAATCAACAACAATTAAATCTACAGCTCAAGATCTAATTAATGCATCTACTATTTCTAAAGCTTGTTCTCCATAATCTGGTTGAGAAATAAGTAAATTATCTGTATCAACCCCTATTTTTCTAGCATACTCAGGATCCAGTGCATGTTCAGCATCTATAAAAGCTGCTATTCCTCATGCCTTTTGACATTCAGCTATTGCATGTAGAGTAAGAGTTGTTTTACCTGATGATTCAGGACCATAAATTTCAACTACTCTTCATTTAGCATATCCTCATCATAATGCTAAATCTAATCAAAGAGATCAAGATGAAAAAGTTTCCACTTTTTGTTTCATTCCCTCATCTCATAATTTCATAATAGATCATTTACCGAATTGTTTTTCTATCATTGCTAATGCATTGCTTAGAGCTTCTTGTTTGTTCATAATAATAGAGTTAAGTTTTTAAAATATATACCTTTTATGTATATAGAAGTAGTATATAAGAAATACAAATTTTGTCAAAACATTTTTTATAAAATTTTTATTTTATCTTATAATTAGCCTTTAATCACTCTTTTGTTCAAATAACAACTTTTTTTCATTTACATATTGTACATACAAACATATATCATTTCAAATCTGGTCTTTCTGCTACAATAAGTTTTTTACAATCTTTACAATAAAAGCATACTTCTCATCTATCAAATGAAAAATTATCTCTTTTATCTATTTCATCTATATTTATTAAATCTGAAAAATTTGACATAATTTAAATGGTTAGCAATAACATTAATAAATCCTATAAGTTAGGTTAGTATTAATTAAAATAAACTCATAACATCTTCTTTTTTTTCTTCTATTTTTATAATTCACATTTTTACTAATTCAATAAAACATCTAAGAGTAGCCTCTACATCAGTCATAGCATCATGTGCTCATATGAAATATTCTCAAAATATTTTTTTATGAAGTTCTCATAATTTTGGATATTTAAATCTATTTCAATTTCACTGAAGACTACAATAATCAACAGTAGTTTTCATAGTACAAATAACTTGTTTAGGTTTATATTTATACTCCTGATTTAATCTCTTTAGTTCTAATTTAATCATATTTTCATCATATTCTATATTATGTCATATAATTACATCTGGATTATTTATATATGATAATATTTCATCTATTATACTTTCTATAAAAGGTGCTTCTTTTACATCTATATCATACAAATGATGAACTTGAGATGCTCAAAAAGGAATTGGTACTTTTGGATTTATTAATAAATTTATTCTCTTTTCTTCTATAAATTCTCAATTATGTATTTCTCATAATATTCAAGCAAATTGTACTACTTTTGGCTGAAGTTCTAAATTTGTTTCTTTTTTATTTATAAATCATGTAGTTTCTGTATCATACACAAATATTTTCACTTTTATTATTGTTATAAATTATTCTTTCATTCAAGCTAATAATTATTTTAAAAAAATATAATATTTTGTAAAGAAAATAATTAAAATCTTGTGAAAAATGAAACTATTTTTTATTTATATCATACATATTTCTTTATTTTCCATAAAATATTTTTCTACATAATCATCATTTTTTAATCTAATATATATTTATTATAATCAATTTCTCAACTATCAATTTTTTTATAATTTTTTAATATATATATTTGAGTTTTAATTATTTCCTTATAAGATTTTCATCTATTTTTATAAATTTTAGAATGAAGTATTGCTCTCCATATTTCAGAATATATATATAAAATTATATTTAATAATTTATTATCATATACTTCATTTTTCCAAAATATATATCTATATATAAACATCATCCTAATTTTTTGCATATCTCATATTCTATTAATTTCAGAAGATTTATGATTATATATCATATTTGGTAGAAATACTAAACTACCTTTACCAAACTTTTTATATATTTGATAAGAAAAATATACATCTTCTCAAAAACTCCATCTTACAAAATTTGAATTAAATCTAAAATAGTTTAATACTTCTTTTTTAATTACCATACAGCCCGATAACCATTCTACAAAAGTATTATCTTTATAATCCATATTTACAGTATTTTGACCACTAGATAAGACTATGTTTTTCTTTTTTAAAGTATCCTGAAATAATAAAAATCTAATAAATATTTTAATAAATGATTTTTTAGTATTTATTATATTTTTATCTTTTCATGCAATAGCATAAACTTTATCATTATTATATAAATAATTATATCATATTTCTATATAATCATCACTTATTTCTAAATCATCATCTATTAAAAATATATAATCTCAACTTACTTGTTCAAATCATTTATTACGAGCTATAGCTACTGATTTTATTTCTGAATATATTATATTTATATTTAATTTATTTCTAAAATCTTCTAAAAACTTATTTGTTTTTATTATATCACCTTGTTCTACTATTATAATTTCATCTGGAATTATATTATTTCTTAAAATAGCTTGTAATGATTTAATTAAATCGTTTTGTCTATCAAGTGTAGGAATTATTATAGATATTTTTTTCATTAATTTTTTGCTTTTATTAATATTAATTTTATTATATCAAAAATATTTTAATATCAAATATAATAATAAAACAAATAAAATGCTTAAAAAAATTATCTCTAATACTATAGCTCAAATAATCTCAAAAATATTTACAGCAATAATTGCTATAGTTTTAATATGATTGCTTACAAAATATTTAACAGTAGAACTTTACTGAACTTATTCAAAAGTATACAATTATGCTTATATATTTGCTTTTTTAGTAGATTTATGACTTTATGCTATTACTATAAAAGAAATATCAACAAATAAAGATAAAGCAGAATATATATTTTGAAATATACTTACTCTTAGACTTATTACATGACTTTCAGTTTTTATTTTTTCTATACTTATAGCTATTATGTTACCTTGATATAATTCTAGTTTGGATTTAAGTAGTATATTTATTTTATGATTTTTTACTATATTTTCTCTTTTAAATTCTAGTTTTCTTGCTCTTATGCAATCGTATATGAAAATGGAATTTTCTATTATATCAATAGTTTCTTGAAAACTATTAGTTTTAGCACTTACTTTTTTCGGTATTTATTACATATTTCCTATAAATACTTTGAACTGAAATTATTTTTATTCATTTTTATGGATTATATTATCTTGAACTTTAGGGATGTTTCTTAATATGATTTTTAATTATTTCTATGTAAAAAAAATAATTAAAATAAAGTTTATACTAGACTGGACTTATATAAAACATATTTTTAAAATTTCTATTCCTTATGGTATAGCTCTATTTTTATCAGTAGTATATACGAAAATAGATATATTTTTGTTAAGTTTGATGGAAAAGGGAGTATTGTGAGAAAGAAGTATTGCACTTTATTCACTACCATTAAAAATCATGGATGTATTTATGATAATGTGAGCATTTTTTTTAAATTCACTTTTACCCATTTTATCAGAAAATTATAAAGCAAATAATATAGATAAAATAAAAAATATTTTAGAAAATGCTTTTAAGGTAATGTTTGGTTCTGCTATTTGAATAGTTTCTCTTTGACTTGTTTTTAAAGAAATAATTATAAAAATAATAGCAACTCCAGATTATTTAGAAAAAACAGATTTAAACAAATATACTTCTTCAGATGCTTTTTCAGTAGTATTATTTATACTTTTATTTTTTTATATAAGTTTGATTTTTTCCTATTTATTAGTAGCAACTGAAAGACAAAATAGATTACTTATTATATCAATCATATTAACAATTATAAACATAATTTGAAATATTATATTTATACCTTATTTAAGTTTTATTTGAGCATGAATAGTTACAGTTATAACTCAAATAAGTTTTTTAATACTTAGTTATTTATTTACAAAAGATATACTTACTTTCAAATTTCCTCTTAAATTTATATTATATACTTCTATATTTTGAATAATATTATATATTTTATGAACTTATTTAATAAATAATTTATCTCTTTGATTATATCTTGATTTAATCTATTGAATGATTTTATTTTGAATATATGGTATTTTTGTTTGGAAAATAGAATATATATCATTTAAAAAACAATTATAGAGCTTATGTTAAAATGATGAAGTATAGATTCATCAACTTCTATAATCATAATTCTTGTTTAAAAGAATTAAAATCTTGAGTTTTTCAAGTTTTTCAAGTTTTTCATTTGATATCATAAAACAATATCTTCAAAATCTTCACTATTTATAAAAGCCTATAACTTATCTCTCTGTTGTTTTATTTGTTAATGTTATCTTTGTAATATTCTCAAAAATTAAAAAACTAAATTCAATTTTATTATACAAAAATTTAAAAATCTGCAAAAAATAAACCTTAAATAAAAAGTCCGGACTCCAGACTATTTAGCAATATATTAAAACAAAATTTAATTTATGCT
>DIUG01000065.1 GCA_002422305.1 Patescibacteria group bacterium UBA6164
TCCACAGATTTTAGGTAATTACCGAGTTTTTCGACTTCTATAAAATTCTTAAAAAAATCTACCATATATCATCTTATATTCCAAGCATATCTTGTAAGTATTTGTAAAAGCCAAATAAGAAGAGTAAAAGTAGCCATTGTAAAATCTCAATTTATAACTCAAATTCAAACACTAAAAAATATAAAAATATAGATTCATTTTAAAATTAAGTCTGAAATAGAATTTAAAGAATTTTTTCTTAAATCTCAAAAAAACCGTAATTTTTTCCTTTTTTCAAAAATATCTTGAATTATAGATAATTCATTTAAAATTTTATTATTTTGTAATATTTCAAATTTTGACATAAAAATTTTTATTCTATTTCTATCAAGTTGTATTTTATATTCTTTTGATTTTAACCTTGTTTCCTTAAGTATATTTAATCATTTTGAAAAAAAATAAATAATGAAAAAAAATAGAACTATAAATACTAAAAAATAATAAATATTAGGAACTTTTAAAGAAATTAATACAAATATATAAATTATAGAAAAAACTTCTACAAATATTGATAAAAATAATCTTATAATATTTAAATTTCCTTCAAATCAACTAAATATTATACTACTAAGTTTTCAAACTCAATACTTTTCTATATCAGTATTATTAAGATTTATAAATTTAGTTAGATATATTTTATGAAGTCAATTATTAGCTTCTTCTATATGGTTTGAATATAAAGAATCTGAAAAAAGTTGTCAAACAAGACTTATAATAGATGTTCATATAAAAATATAAATCCAAAAATAAAGATTTTCTAAATTTTTTAAATCAATGTATTTTATTATATAGGACATTATTACAACAATAAAAATACTTTGAAATCAATCCCATATTTCAATAATAGAATAAATAGTAAAATTTTTAAAACTATACCTTACTGGTTCTAAAATCTTTTTTGATGTTTCAAATAAAGATCTTTTAATTTCTTTTTCTTTCATATTTTATTAATTAGAATTATAAATTCAAACAAATTAAAAATATATAAAATAGAAAATTACTATTTTATATATTTTAGTTTTAAATTAATTTTTTTTTACTTCTATTTTACCAATTGTATGGTCTTCTATACTTGTTACTTTAAAATCTATTTTAGTAAAGTTTTCTACATTATCTAAAAATAAATCAAAGGTAATAATTTCTCATCTTTCAGGAAATCTTTCTAATTGATGAGTAATTATATAACTAATAGTCTCTCAAGAAAATTCTTTTTCATCCAATCAAATATTTTCTAATTTCAATCATAATTCATCTAATACATTTTCAATCATAACATCTGGTTCTACTAACAAAGATCATTTTCATGTTTTTTTTATTTCATCTACTTCCTTATCGGTTTCATCTCTTATTTCACCAAAAACTTCTTCAACTATATCTTCTAATGTTATAAGTCATGAAACTCATCAATATTCATCCATAACAATTGCCATTATTTTATGAGCTTTTTGAAAATCTTCCAATAATTTAGGTAATGGTAAATTTAAAGGAATTTTCATTACTTTTTGTAATTCAAGCTCTGATAATTTTTTATCTAAATTTCAATCTTTTACTTGTAAAAGTAATTCTCTTCAAGTAATAAAACTATCTATTTTATCTATTGTTTCTCTATATACTGGTATTCTACTATGAGTATGTGATAAATAAAAATCTAATGCCTCCAATACAGTTTTTTCAGATGATAAAGCCTCAATTTTTACTCTAGGTGTCATTATTTCATCTACATAAGTATCTTCTAATTCTAAAATATTTTTTATTTTTTCATGCTCATCTTTTTCTAAACTTCAAGAATCTCTTCACATATCTATAAAACTTTCTATTTCTTCATCAGTAATTCTTTCTACTTTTCACTTTGAAGAAAAAATCCTAATTATAACTTCCATAAATGTAATAACTGGGTATAATAGAATCATTAAATATTTATAAAATGGTGCTACAAGTAATGATATTGTAGAAGCATTTTTTGTAGCTATACTTTTAGGAATAATTTCTCAAAAAAGTAAAAGTAAAAATGTTATAATTCAAGTAGATATTCAAATAGCAGTGGATTGAGGTAATCAAGAAGATTCTCATATAGCAATTGCTATAGTGGTAGCCAATGCAGCAGTATAAACATTGACTAAATTATTTCAAATAAGAATAGTTATAAGTAATCTATCAGTATTTGATTTAATTTTTTTTAATGACTTTGCTCAAAATTTATTTTGTTTTACAAGTGAATCTATTTTATGTTCAGCTAAACTCATTAAAGCTATTTCTGTACCAGAAAAAAAAGCCGACAGTAAAAACAATATAAAAAACAAAAGTATGAGTAAGGGATCCATGTAATATAGTTAATAGTTAATATAAAATTATATTATTTGTTTTTTATTCTTTGTAAAGACATTTTTTATAAAAAGTTTCAAAAGAAATAGAATTATTTTTCAAAAAATAATTCTATTTCTTTTGAAATATATCTTCAATTATTATCAATAATAATTTCATTTCAAATATATTTAATAATATCTTCAGCACTATCATCTATAGGATTTATATAAATTCAACTACCTGTATTTGTTTTTCAAGTTATATTATATACTAAAGATACTTCTCATACAGATTTTAAAAAAATTGCATAATAATTATTTGAAAAGTCAAAATTGTATTCATTTCATGTAATTCATCATGATAAACTTAAAATTCAAGAATTATTTTGTAAATATCAAGTACTAGATAATAATTCTCATGAATAAATCTCAACAGCAGATAATTCTTTTGTATTATTATAAATTGTTTTATCAAATTTTATCAATTTTATAGCAAAATCATTATCTACATCAAAATGTAGATATCAAGAGACTACATCTCAAATTTTTATATTTAAAGTATCATTATTATTTATATTTTGATCTATTATTTCAATTGTTTTATCAGTATTCCAAAATACCTTTTTAAATCAATCATATGGTGATACAAATCAATAAAAAGTTTTTCTAGCTAATACATCGTCATCTTGTCAAAAATTTGGATAATATATATTTCATGTAGAAGTAACTAAATAATTATCACTATTAAAATTATCATCAAATCAATCAGGAATAAAATAATCATAAGAAGAAAAATCTATAAATGTATTATCACTATCTCAAAAACTAGATAATCATAATCATCAAGAAAGAGTAATTATATTTCATAAATATTCTGCTTTATCAAAATCAGTAAATCAAGTATTAAAATATATTTTTAAACTATTTCAAAAATAATTTCATTCACAATAAACAACTCAACTATAAATTAATATAGTTCAAATATCATCATTGTTTATACCTCAACTCATTGACACATTTGTTGATGGACAAGATATGTTATCTATAAATCAATCTCAATTAGAATTCATTTGTTTATTTAAATCTATAGATATTTTAGAATCATTATCTATATTAGAAAATAATTTTGATTCATATTCATAATAATCATTAATATTAAATAAATATGAATTATTATTTAATAATATTGTTGCAAATATAACAGATATCATAACTAAGAATAGTACATATATTAAAACTACTGCTTTCTTTGTATTTTTCATAATTAAAAATTTATGTTAATTTTTTTTAAATTATCTCTTGGTAAATTATTCCAATTTTGTCAAACTAAATTTATATTAAAATCCATATTTATTAATAAATTCATTTCATAAATAGATCATGAATTATAAGAAAAAATTTCTAGATCCTGAATTTTTAAATCATAATATATTTGATCATCAAAAAAAGTAAAATCATATATTTTATTTATATCATTATCTATTTCTAATAATTCAGAAGATGATAATTTTCTAAATCAAATTCATCTATCTTCATATTTTAATATATCTGTATCTAGTTTTTTATCAGTTAATTTTATTACACCTAACAATATTCAATTATTTCAAGATAAATCTCTCATAAGAAAAACATCACTTCAAGTAGAGGTATTATCAATTATAATTCATCAAGTTAAATAAACATTTCTTAAATTATTTAATTTATAAGAAAAATCATAAAACTGTGATAATACATTTATTTCATTTTTATTATTATTAATTCAATTAGTAATGTCTAATAAAAAAATAAAAATAAAAGATAATACCATACTAGAAATAAAACTAGCTATTACTACTTCAGTCAAAGTAAAAGCTTTAAAAATATTATTTTTATAATTTATTAAAAAAGATTTTTTATTATTTAGCATTTTTGAACTTTACAAAAGATATAATTTTTATAAACTATATTGTAATAGTTTTTTTCTTTTTTCAAAATGATAAAAAATAATTTATGAGAATCATTAGTATGAATTATTATTTGAGTTTTTATATTATCATTTATTATATTATGAGTTTCAAACTTATTAATAAATAGTAAAAAAATAATAGAAGATTACGATAATATAAAAACAATAAATATATTAGTAAATAATACAAATAATATATTAACAAAATTAGATACATCAATTTTACAAGAAAATGATTATTTTTATTTATATAAAGATAAAACTTATAAAAATTTTTTAATTTTCACATGAACAATAAATGAGTCTTATAAATATATAAATAAATATTGAGATCATATAGAAAATATAGACTTATATAATTGAGATATATATTCTAGAATATTATCAGTAGAAAAAGAAAATGATTATAAATGAAAAAATAATCAAATATTAAAAACAGATATAAAGAAAATAATAAAATAGTCTTTCTTTATAAAACAATTATTTATAACTTTTAAATATATTATATGAAATTAAATAAAACAAAAAAAATAGCTTTTACAATGGTTGAGCTTATAGTTACAATTACTATTATTGCTATATTATCAACTATTTGATTTAGCTCATATATTTCATATTTATGAGATGCTAGAGATTCAGAAAGAAAAGCAAATATGTGAGAAATAATAAGTTCACTAAAATTATACAAATTAAAAAGATGAGCATATCCTATTCCATGAGATCATTTTAATATAACTAATAGCTGAAATTTGGTTGCCACACAATGAGAATTAAATGAAAAAGTACTTCTTACTACTATGGATAACTTACCAATAGATCCGTTTACAAATAAATATTATTTTTATTCAGTTACAAAAAATAAACAAGAAGCTCAAATAGCAATAACATTAGAAAATTGAGATTTTCCTATAGCATTATTAGATTGAGATTATAAAACAGTTTCAAAAAATGTACTTCCTAGTATATTATTAGCAACATGAACTACAACTAGTATAGAAATTCACACTTGAGTACTTGATTGATCTATCAACAGAAATTTGTTCATAATGAATTGATGAAAAAATTTACCATATAGTATATTAAAACCAAATGAAGTTTTCTATGCATGAGAAAATATAGATGATATAATTAATCTATGAGATATAAGTTTTTGGCAAAATAGTGATTTTACATCTTGTACTGAAATATCTGAAGCAGCAAAATTAATACATGAAGTATGAATAGAAGAATATCAAATAAATGAAAATTGATATTTAAATAATACATGATGCATATTACCATAAAAATATAAAAAAAAATATTAAATCTTTAAATAAAGATTTAATATTTTTTTATAAATTAGTAATTACATCTCAATTATTATTAATTGTGTCTAATCATCATTCTGAAAATATTATAATATTTCAATTTCAATCTTGATTTATTAGAAAAATATTATTTCATAATAATTTATGAGTACTACTATGAAAAGTACTATAAGTTTCCCATATAGTTCAATTATATTTTGATAATCAATTTACTGTTCATACCCAAATATTACCATATGAATCTTCAAATAAATAATTAATATCATTATTTATAAGTCATCAAGAAGTATTAGAATTTGTATACTGTTCCCAATTGTCTCAATAATCATTTGTTATTCATATTCATGAATATGTTCATATCCATATATTTCATCAAGTATCTTCAAATATATACTTAATTCTATGATCTGGTAATTTTCAAGAGTTATAATTTGTTACAACTCAATCTGAAATATTATATTTATCTACTCATTGAGAATTTGTTCAAAACCAAACATTTCATGATATATCATTATAAATAACAGTTATATTATTATGAGTAATTCAAGAATTCTTTTTTGTATACTCAGACCATATTTCACCATTATATGATGAAACTCACAAATTAGTTCCTATCCATATTACTCAATAACTATCAGTATAAATATATTGTATATGTGTGCTTACTAATTCACTATTACCAAATGTATGCCATACATCATCATCTCTATTAAATAAATCATCTCCTGGATCTAATCTACTAATACGATTTACAGTTCATATCCGATATCTTCATAATGTATCTTGTGTAATAGAAGTAACATTATCATTTATTAATGAACTATTATTTTTACTATAGATTATCCAATTAATTCAGTCAAAAATTGCAATTCAAGCATTAGTTCAAAATAAAAAATTTCAATGGTTATCTTGATATACAGTAGTAATTTTTGTTCATGGTATATTACTTATATCTATATGAAGTACATTTATTATAAAAAATGTAATGAAGTCTATTCATCAACATTCTACAAAATATTTTAGTTTAAAATTAACCAAATCACAAGCTAATATTTTTATTTTCATAGAAGGTTCTACAGAAAATAAATCTAATTCATCTATCTTATTTACAGAAATAGTTTTTCATAATAAACTTCAACTGTAAGCATTTTTTAAATCTTTTAATAATGATACTTGATTATATGTTTGTTTTAATACACTAACACTTCAACTAAAAACTATTAAATTATTTGAAGAGAAATCTAAACCAGAATCCAATTTATAAATACTTCATTCATAGCTAGCAGGTAAATTTTCAAAATCATTATAAACTAATTTATTATTATTAATAATATCCAATAAATCAGTTGTTGATAAATCACTAGAAATTATTGATGGAATTGCTAATATATTTGTAACTCAATTAGTTAATATAGATAAAACTTCTCCATTATAATTTCATTTAATAACTGCTATTCATTTTTTTGTTCAAATTTTATTTGCATTTGTTTTTCAAATAAGCATATTACTAGAAACTAATCATGGCCTTTCCTCCATAACTCCAGCAATAGAAAACTCTTTTCTTGTATTTTTTATAGAATAAGTATATTCATTTTTTGTTAAAGGATCTACTACATCTTTTGAATATCATATAGCATCTGAAACTGTTTTTCAAAATGTTCATTGTATCCAAACTACTTGTCAAGAATATGTTATTTCAGCTCAGTCTGTAGGATCAGGATAAAATCAGTTCTTAAGTACATAAATTCAAAGAGAAGATTCAATATTTTCTAACTCTATCAATCTACTTGAATCTCTTACAGACACCAAATATGATGAAAAAGTTAATATTCAAACTATTCATAAAATAATTAAAATAGTAGTAACAGTTATTATTTCTACTAATGTAACTCAATATTTATTTTTATACATTGAAAATTATTACATACTATATTAAGATAAGCTTTTTTCTAAATCAATAATTTTTAATTCGCTTTGTTTTCATAAAACAAGATTCTTTAATTGTAGTGTTCATCTCTTAATTTCATCTTCTCAAACTATTATTACAAATGGTATTTTTTTATTATCAGCATATTTTAATTGTTTTTGAATTTTTGTATCAGAATCCAAGTATAATTCAACATTTATTCAAATACTTCTCAAATATTTAACAATTTGTACATTATTTGTTAAATATTCCTCTCACATATTTACCACTAATACTTTTGTTATAGTTTTACTTCATAATTCTATTTTTCATAAATTATTCAAAATAGATATTAATCTGGAAAGTCCTATACTTGCTCAAACTCATGGATAATTATTTTTTGAAAAATTTGAAGTTAAATTTTCATACCTTCATCATGATGATATACTTCATAATAATTCAGATCATTCAATAAAAGTTTCAAAAACAGTTCCAGTATAATAATTTAATCATCTAGAAATAGACGGATTTATTTTTATATATTTTTCTTCTACTCAAATATTAAGTAAATTTTCATATAAATATTTTAATTCAGCTACTCACTCTAATAATTGTTCATCTTCAAAAGTAGAAAAAAAATTTAGTATTTCTGAACTGTTTCTAATTTCTCAGATATTTATATAAGATAAAATATGATTTATTTGTTCTTCATTTAATCAAAGATCTTCTAACATAGGAACAATTGATTTTACTTTATCTTTTTTATCTATTACTCATATTACTTTTTTAAATTCATCAACTCAAATACTATTCAAGTATCATGACAATAATTTTTTATTATTTATATTTATAATAAAGCTTCAAAAATCTAGTTCTTTTAATGCATTATAAATAGTCGACAATATTTCTACATCAGCAAATAATGGTAATTTTGAATTTCATATTATATCTATATCTGCTTGATAAAATTCTCTATATCTTCATTTTTGTGGTCTCTCTCATCTATAAACTTTTCCTATTTGTTGTCTCTTGAAAGGAAAAACTAATTCTCATTCATATTGTGCTACATATCTAGCTAAAGGAACAGTTAAATCAAAACGAAGTCATAATTCAAAATCATTTTTTTCATCTCATTCTGCCTTAAGTCTTTTTATAGCATATATTTCATTATCATCTGCTCATTTAGATATAAGTGTTTCTATTCTTTCTATATGTGGTGTATCTAATGATGTAAATCAAGAAAGAGAATAATTCTTTTTAATAATATCTTTATAATTATCTTCTATTATTTGTGCATCAGGTAAATTTTCATAAAATCAAGATATAGCTTTTGGTTTAATCATTTTTTATATTTTAAATATATAATATATCTTACTAACAACCTCTAAATATTATATAAAAATAGAAATAAATCAAATAGAAAGGCTCAATTGCTATATTTATTTTTTGATAGAAAGGCTCAATTGCTATATTTATTTTTTGAAAATAAATAAATGTTCATGCATAATAAGTAAAAAATTTGCTTCTTTTGATTTATTTACCCAAAATCAAGTAGCTTTACAATTATGTTGTACCTTTATAATATCTTCTTTTAATACAAATCAAGTATTTAAAAATCTCTCCATTACTTTGAATGCTAATGGTTGATACATTTTTTCTCTTCTAGTATCTCACATCAATACAGCACAATATTTTCATGGTTTTAAAACTCTATAACTCTCTTTTGCTATCTTTTCTATTTCATCACAAAATTTATCTATATTATGAATATTTGATAAGTCTTCTTTGATTTTTCAATCACTGTATTTAATAATATCTACATACGGTGGATGCATCAAAACAAAATCTATACTTTCTTTTTTTAATTCTTTATTTTTTTCAGTAGCATTTCTATGAACTATTTTTACTTTTCACCATTTATTTTTTTTCAAATCATGTTTTTCTAAACACTCATTTATTTGTTCCATTTCCATTTCTCAAAAATCAAGCAAACTTTCAGTCAAAGCTATTGCTTCTGGATTTATGTCATAACAAAGTAAATTCCTATTTAATAACTTAGCTTCAATTGCTGTTGTACCTCATCAAATCATAGGATCCAAAAGATAATCTCACTCTTTAGAATATCTAAGAATCAGATTTCTAACTACTTCTGGTGACCAGTTTCATCTGTATTTACTATTATGAGTAATCCAATTCCCTCTTCTAGGAAATGACCAAACAGTAGAACATTCTTGTTCAAAATCTAGTGGTGGTAATTTTAATTTTTTAGCCATAAAAAAATACTTAAAAGTTATATACTTTATATATACTTATTAAATATTAATTTGCAAGTTTATTTTGAAAAATCCTAAAAACCTCTCTCTTTAATTCTCTCCCCTTATCAGGGGAAAGAGGCTACAAATTAAACAGTTGATTCTAGATATTGTTTGAAGTATTGTTTTGGATTTTTTAGATATCAATTTACTTCTCAGATTTTTACATACATATATAAATCTACATCAGGTAAAAAATCTATATATTCATATAATAAATTATCTAATGGTTCTTTTGAAAAATACACATTTTTTAATTCATATCATCTGTTATCATCTACTTTTTCTGAAAAATACCAATCCCAATTTCTCTTTCATGGGAAAACAAAATTAGTCATATCAAGTTTATCTATTTCCTCTTCTGTTAATCATTCTTGAAAAACTAATAAACAATATAAATATTTAACTTTTATAATTTCAGTATAATTTTCTAAGTCATTATAATTGACTATTTTTAGGATTTTCATCTTTTTCTTGTAATAAAATAATAATTTCAAGTCAAAGAAAATCTAGGATTTTTTGTAATGATGGATTATCAAAATTTTTAGTTCTAATAGCTTTATAAAAATTTTGTTTTGAAATATCAAGAGTTACATAAACATATGATTGTTTCAAATTATTATTTTTCAAAAAATCTTTTATCTGTTTCTCTAACATAATTATTTTATTTACTTTTAAAATAAAGTCAACTATTTTAGTTTACTTTTTATTTAATTAATTCATCTAAAATACCATTTCTCAACATAGACAAATTATATATATTTCAATTTGTTGAATTATAAGTTTCTTCTAATGGTTTCAAAGCAGTTTTCCAACCTAATCAATCAGTAATCCAAAACATTTGTATTCATTGATTTTGTAAAAATTTATACAAGTAATTGAATTCTCATGCAACAGATTTAAGTTTACTTCCTCATCAACCATAAAAATTTGTTTCAAAAATATATACTTTTTCTCAAGTAAATATTGCGAAATCAAATCTCCTACTAGATTTATCACTCTCTACATTTACTCACCAATTTTCACTCATCCATTTAGCTGTTGCTTGATCTTTGTAAGCATATCATTTATTATCACAAAAATCCTTGATGAAATCCAAAACTAGATTTTCCATCAAAGTACCACTTCTATTTTTACGAGCATTTGAATCAAGTCATGTTTCTATTCAAAAAACATAATCATTCAGATTAGAAATATGTTTATTTTCAAATACATTTTTCAATCAACTTTCATTAAAAAAAGTAATTAATTTTTCTTCTATTTCTTTAGTTAGTTCAATTTTTTTATCAAACAAAAAAGATACATTTTCAATAACTTTAGTATTTTTGTTCAAGCAAATACTAAATTTTTCTCTTACAGCCAAAAGTATAGGTAATACTCACCTAGTTTCTGGATAAGTTTTCACTAATTCTATAAATTTAGCCTCTATGTCTTTTTCTCAAAGCAAAGAATTAAGTATGTTCAGAGATACTTTTATATTAAAAGTATTGTTTTTGATTTTTGGAAAATCACAGTAAAAATCCCATGTGAAGATTGTGGGAGTGAATGTTGTTGTTAGGGTTTGGAATGTGTGCATATTCATTTATTGTTATAATATATTTAATTTCTATAGTTCATCACCACAATTTCATCAACTTCACCTCTACCACTCCCCTTACTATTAACATTTCTCCTTGCCTTAACTATTTCAAATCTATATCACTCAAATAAATTTCTTATAAAAGGAGTATTATGATTTGATAACATAACTTTACATCATCTTTTGTCTAGCTCTACAAATACATCTCTAAGTTTTGTTTGCATATCACGATCAAATCAGTTTTCATTGTAACTTGTAAAGTTTGCACTTTCTGTAAGTACATCGTATGGTGGGTCAAAATAGACAAAATCTCATATTTTTGCTTTATCTAAAACATTTTCAAAACTTTGTAACTTGATTTCTGCTTTAGTTTTATTTAATAATTTAGAAGCATTAAGTATATTTTCTCTTTGTACTATATCTGGATTAGAGTATTTTCAAAATGGTACATTGAATTGTCATTTACTGTTTACTCTATATAAACCATTGAAACAAGTTCTATTTAAATATATAAATCTTCCTGCTCTTTCTATATTTGAGAAATTTTTTAGTCATCATTCTAGCCTATCCCAAGCTCTTATTTCTTCAAATCTCTCTTTTGATATTTCTTGTATTTCTAAAAATTTTATTAATTCCTTTGGTTTTGATTTAATTATTTGATACAAGTTAATTAATTCTACATTTACATCTGATAAAAAACTTTTTCTCTTTTGTAAATTAAAAAATACAGCACCTCATCATAAAAAAGGTTCAAAATAATCATTATATTCCGTTGGTAAAAGATTGCTAAATTGTTTTATTAATTGTCTTTTTCATCATACCCATTTTACAAACGGTTTAGCATTTATAAAATCTTTATTAGTATCAAAAAAAATTTTAGCTTCACTATCATCTAAAAAATTCATATGCTCCCACCATGATTTAACTATGTGAAAACTTAAACCAAATTTAGAAGAAAATTCAAAACTTTTAAATGCAATATCAGTCATAAAAATCAAATTAATTTTAATTAAACACACTATACAATTTTATATAAAAAAATCAAACTACTTTTTTGATTCTTCTGTTAATAACATAAAAAATATATCAAAAATATTTTACCTTTAACTTTATTAAAGACAAAGATAAAATATTTAAAAAGCTATTTTTTTTATATATAATAACAATAATAGTTCAATTTAAGCAAAAAAGAATTATAAAAAAACTTAAATTTTAATTTTTTTTATACAATTATAAAAATAATTTTGATTTTAAAATAAAAATGGTTATTGTATACAAGTTAAGTTTTAATATTTAAAAAATATTAGAATATTAATTTTATTTATTTTTTTTTACATTTTTATAATGAATACAGGTAAAGTAAAGTTTTTTAATGAAACTAAAGGTTTCGGATTTATAGTTGAGGATGATACTAGTAAAGAATATTTTGTTCATATTTCTGGTACTGATGGTAATATTTTAAATGAGGGTGAAGAAGTAACTTTTGATTTAGAAGAATGAAATAGATGAATGAATGCTGTTAATGTAAAAGTTGTTTAAAGACTAATTTTTATATTATTATAATTTAAATATATAATAATATAATAAAAAAGTTTAAACATTTAATAAATGACTCCTGTATAACACAAGAGTCATTTATTTTTATTCAATTATAATAATATATTTTAATTGAATTATAATTGTTATTATAAATTTCAAAATATTTAAAAAAATTGATTTTTTAAATATTTTATAAATAATCTCAATATATTTTGACTTATAAGCTAAAAAATTAGAAAATCTGTTGAATAAAAATATTGTTTGTTTATAATATTTTTATTCGTAAAAACTTTAGTATAATTTACTATCATCCATTTTTTTACAAATAAAGATTTAATAATATAAAAAGAATTCAAATATGGCAATAGAATCATCAAAAAAAGAAAGAGTAGTTTCATCTACTGAAAAAGAAGTCGATAAATGAAGATTTTCAAATATTTTAAGACCTTTAAAATTAGAAGATTATGTAGGACAAGAAAGTATAAAAAAACACTTGTCTGTATCTATTGCTTCGTCTAAAATTAGAGGAAAAGCTATGGAACATGTACTTTTTTATGGTCCTCCATGATTATGAAAAACAACTTTATCTAATATAATATCTACGGAAATGGAAACAAATCTAAAATCAACTAGCTGACCAGCTATTGATAAACAATCTGATTTGGTAAGTATATTATCAAACTTAGAAAGTTGAGATATACTTTTTATAGATGAAATACATAGATTGAGACCTCAAGTAGAAGAAATACTTTATACTGCTATGGAAGATTTTGAAATAGATATTATGGTATGATCTGGAACTTGAGCACAAAGTGTAAAATTACCTTTAAAAGAATTCACTTTAGTTTGAGCTACTACTAGATTAAGTGCATTATCATCTCCGCTTAGAGATAGATTTGGTAATGTTTTAAAATTAGATTTTTATAATATTGATGATATTTCACTTATTATTCATAAAAATGCTTCAAAACTTGATTTATTTTTTGATGAATGAATTTTAGAAATTATTGCTAAAAAATCTAGATGAACACCTAGAATTGCAAATAGGTTATTAAAAATAGTTAGAGATTATCATACTATATGAAAAAATGTATATAACTTAGAGAATCTAGAATCTATATTTAAAGATATTTGAATAGATGATCTTTGACTTGATTATTTAGATAGAAAATATTTATATACTATATTAAATAATTTTAAATGAGGTCCAGTGTGATTAAATACTTTATCATCAGCAATTGGGGAAGAAGAATCTACACTTGAAGATGTAGTTGAACCATATTTACTACAAATATGATTTATAGAAAGAACTACTAGATGAAGAAAAATATCTGGAGCAGGAATTAATCATTTGCAAAAATAATATAATTTAAACTAAAATATATGTCTATTTGGCAAACTAAAATATGGTGAGAAATGCTTTTAAAATCATGACAAGCAAAAAATATATATGAAATAAATTGAGTTTTTATAGAAAAAAGAAAAGTATCTTTATGAGAATATTGACTTTTTATTTTATGATTAGAAAAACAATTAAATAAAGAAGATTTAAATAAAATACTAAATCTTTGCAAAAAAGAAAATGCTTTATTTTTACAAATTGAAAGTTTAGGGTATAATTTATCGAAAACTTTTACTTTAGAGGAGAATGAGCTAGAAAAAAAGGTGTTTAAAAAGTGATATTACAAAAAATTTATTACTCCATATACTGCAGTTATAGATACAACTTTAACAGAGGAACAAATACTATCTAATATGAAACCAAAAGGTAGATATAATATTAAATTAGCAGAAAAAAAATGAGTCCAAGTTAATGTGGTTGAAAAAAATGATAAAAATATAGAATTATTCTATAAATTGATGTTAGAAACAACTTCTAGAGATTGATTTAATTGAAATAGTATAGATTATTATAAAACTTTTCTATATAGTTTAGATAATTCTAAGTTATTATTAGCTTTTTATGAATGAAATATAATAGCTTGATGAATATTTATATTTGATTCTGAAATTAGTATTTATTATTATTGAGCTTCAACTGGTGATAATAAATATAGAAATTTGATGTCTCCATACTTAATACAATGGGAAGCTATAAAAGTAGCAAAAAATATAGGTTCAAAAATCTATGATTTTTTATGAGTTGCATGACCAAATGAATTAGAAAGTCCTCTTTTATGAGTAACTGATTTTAAGAAAAAATTTACTAGCGATATTAGAAATGTAAGTGATAGTTATATTTATATTAATAAAAAATATAAGTATTTATTAATTCAATTTTTAAGAAAAATAAAATAAATATTTTAACTCTCATAGCAAAAATTAAAAACAAAAAAAAAAAGGAATGGATAAATAATCCAAACCTAAATAATTGTCAAATGGTGGGTAATATAGGATTT
>DIUG01000040.1 GCA_002422305.1 Patescibacteria group bacterium UBA6164
CATTATCATCTGGTTCTGATAAAATGAAACATAGAGGAAATCATGAAAACCAAAAAGATTTTATCAATCGTTCAACAATGTTTTTTTTATCAAATGACATTCCAACAATAACACCAGTAGATGGAGGTATAATTGAAAGAGCAAAATTTATAAGATATAAATTAAGTTTTGTAAATAATCCAAAGAAAAATAATGAACGATATGCCGATCCAAGTGTAAAAAGAAAATTTGATAAAGATGAATATAAAGATTCCTTATTTTATTTAATGGTAGACACATATAATAATTTAATTGATAAAGAAAAAATTTTTGGTGGATGTATTCAAGAACCAAAATCAGTATTATCAGAAACAAGTGAATGGATTAACGATGAAAATATGTTATTTGAAGAAAAAATATTAGAAAAGTATGAAATAACAAATGATAAAGAGGATTATGTTGAATCAAAAAATATTATAAATTATATAACAAAAGAATGTGAATTAAATTTTTCTTCAGTAAAAATAGGTAGATTATTATCAAATTTAATAAATGTAGAACCACGAGATATGAATAAAAATAATGTTAAATGTCGTTTAGGAATTAGAGATAAAATTAATTAATACCAATTGGTAAATACAAAAAGTGTATATATCTAATAAATATAATAAAAATTATTACCAATTATTACCAATTGATTTTGAATTGGTAATGATAAAAAAGTATTAAAGAATACTAATATTATTACATAAAATACTAATTTACTAATTTTTCATATATTTTATGCAATAAAAAAAATAAATAAAAAATTAAAAAGTTAAAATTTTTTTCAAAAAAAAAATTAAAAATTCAAAAAAATTGGTAAATTGGTAATTTTCATACTTAAATAAGTCATCATATATTCTTTTTATTTATTACCAATTCAAAAATCAATTGGTAATAATTGGTAATAATTGGTAATAATTAGTAAATTTTAATGTTTAGAAAAAAAAAGTTGTGTATATCTTTTTTTAACGCCTAAATATTCAGTAACAATATCTTTACTAAATATTTTATAATCATGATCTTTAAATATACTTCTAAGTAAAGTAATTTCATCTCCTTTTTCATCATTATTGACAGCAACAAAATATCCCCAAGTAGAACATCTGTAGTATTTTTTAATATCATCCGTGATTTCAATTAATTTATTTTTAAGTTCTTGATTATCTTGTAATTTATTAAGTAAAATAGTATTGTCATAATTTAAATCCATTAAATTAATTAATTGTTGTAAAATATTTTCTCGTTCATTTGAATAAAAAGTTTTTTTATTCCTTCTTATTTTTTTTACATTATTTACATTATTTTCATTGTCATCGCTTGAATTATCACACATTGTCTTATATATAACCTATATAATATTTTTTTAAATAATTTAAACTTACATAAATAAATCATTCTATATAATTTTTATATGTAAGGTATTTTATTTATTTTATAGAAAATTTTTTAAGATGAAAACAATAAATAAAAGAATTACCAATATGCAAACTTCTTTATTAGAAAATTATTTTATAATTTATACAATAGATACACTTTTAGATACATATTTTTATGAATATCTATTAAAACAAATTCTAAAAAAATACAGAGTTAGAAAAACAGAGAATTTTTTAATGTTCACGATGAAGAAATATATGAAACATTTAATTACATTAATTCAATTTTTGATACTGAAGAAAAATTAAATTGGTATATCCAAAAATTTTATCCAGAATATTTAAAAAAAAGAAAATATGTAAAGTGAAACTTCTTCATCAAGTAATAAACCAAAAAGAAAAGGATTATTTGTTGACACAAGTAATTAAAAATAAAAGTATTAATTAATAAAAAACAAATACTTTAAAATGCTTTGTACAAGAATTGAACCTCTTATAAAATTTCCTTTGGGAATTTTTATGAGGCACCGAAAAATAATAATTTAAAAATTATTATTTTTCTTAGTGACTTATATCTTCACCATTAATTTTTTAGGTGATGTTCTACCATTGAACTAACAAAGCAAAAAAATAATAAATTATTATGCTTTTGAAAAAAAAAATAAATCATTGTCTAGATTTATTTGTTATGAATATTCATAACAAAAAATATTATATAAATAATATTAGGTCAGGGGAGTAATATAATATGTATTTATTTCTTTAAATTGTTTTCACTTAATTAAAATATAAATTTAAGTTAAATCACTGCAGATTAAATAAATTTAATCCTTGCTTGGTTTATAAATAAACCAAGGCGCGAATGCATATGAGCGCCTGTATTCTTTGAAAATTCAAATTATTACACCAAGAAATATTTTTATAAATAAAAATATTTCTGGTGCGCACCATAAATTTAACTTCAGTTAAATTTCTTGGGTGTAAAATGTCAAATTTCTATTGTGAAACTGTAATAGAATGTAAAAAGATTTATAATAATCGTCAGTATTTCCAAGAATAATATTTTTTTAAAAAAAGTTGAAACTTGATTTTAGATGTAAAATAAATTATAGGAACAATCCTAAATGAAAAATTATGCCAAAAATAAATTTCTGTTGAAGAGCGCTAAAAGTTAATCTAAAGATTAACTTTTGCTGGGCGTTTAAGTTAAAAAGTATATAAGTAAACAAAAATATATTAATTAACATTAAATAATATATATAAAAGCTTTCTACCGGAGTCGAACCGATTACCCAGTGATCTGCAGACACTTGCTCTACCGTTGAGCTAAGAAAGCGCAATAACATAAATTATTATGCTTTCAAAAAACAAGCATAGCTTACGCTAAAAACTTATTTACGACAAAACAAATTATTACATCAAAATTTGGTCTCCCAAGAAAATAAACTAAGTTTATTTTCTGGAGCCTCACAAAATTATAAATAATTTTGTTGGAGGTCTTATTTCAAGGCACTAATTCATTTTCAAGCAATTCTAACTTACCAAATGGGGTCAATATTTGGTAGTAGAATTACTTTTTGAAGTCTCAAATACTAATCAATGACCAATTGAATTGTATTCAAGCCTCCAAATTATAGCACCAATCAATGAAGGGTCTCTCCGAGCCTCATAAAAATTTTTGTTAGCAAAAAATTTTATAAGAGGTCAATACATTAACTGATGCTTTTTGCCAAAAATTACAATAATGACTCTCTGAGCGCCAGAAAATAAACATGATGTTTATTTATCTGGGCGACAAGTTCTCATAATTTCAAACGCAGTTTTTTATATTATTAGTTAAGAAAAAAATTATTGAAGGTTAAAATAATAATATAATTTTAAAATAAAAAAATATCTCATATATTATTAAGTAATAATTATATAATGAATAAGATAATAGAAAAAAATGAAGAAGATAATAATTCTCAAGGCTCAAATAATACTTTAACATCAAATAGCGACAATGTAAATGAAAATAATAAAAGAGTAAAAAGAACAAGAAATAAATTAACAAAAAAAGATCAATTTATAAATGAAAGAGATGAAATAAAAAAAAAAATATATGAAATTTTAAAAATAGATGATAATAATAAAACATTTATATTATATGAAATAGAAAATTCAGAAGAATTAAAAAATAAATTAAGTGAAATGGATGAAAAAATAAAAAAATTTTTTAAAGTAGGTAATTGGAATTATTACATTCAAAAAAATAATGGTATACGATCACCAATGATAGGTTTAATAAGAGCAATATTAAAAGACTGTGATATAGATTTAACGAAAAAAGATATATTAATGATGGTAAATGGAAAAAAAATAAGAACAACAAAATACTTTTTAATGTTTTAAAATATTTTTAAAATTCCGGTTAAATTTGCAATAAAAAATATTAAATAAAAAAAAACGAATTTAACCGGAATTTAAAAATTTAATATTAATATTTTTTAAATCACTATTATATTTTTTATATAAATCAATGTAAAATTTTATATTTTCTTTATTCCAAAAATAAAAATTATTGGTTTTATTTTTATTTTCAATATTAGTTTTTTGTTTACTAATGATAATTTTATTACCAACTAAATTTTTTAAAATTTTAAAAATAAATTTTTTAAATTCATTATTATTAACAGGTTTATCTGTTGTGGATCTAAAAATAGGTTTAACAGAATTATAATATTCATCATCAGTAATTTTAATTTTGTCAATTGTATCAAATTTATCAAGAGACAAATATTCAATATTATGCATTGAATATATTTTTTTAATAATTTTAACTTTATTTTCAATAGTTTTTAACTCTTTAACATTATAACAAGAATTGCTTAAAAGTGCATCATTTACATCATTTTTTTCATCATCATGAATTAATTTAATAAAATTAAAATAATTAAGTCTTTCAAATTTATCAGTTAAAATTGTTTTATATTTTTTAATATCATCATCGTCATCTAATTTGAAACTTGTAATATTATCTCTTAATGGTTTAAATTTAATATCATTTTCTCTACTGTCTTTATCAGTATTTAAATATTCATCAATAATTTTTGTATTATCAACTAAATTATTTAATTCAGTTTTTTTTTCTTTAGTAATTTTTTTTGTATCACCTTCATTACTTAATATAAAACCATTGTGTTTTAAAATTAATTCATAATGAATTTTTTTATTAGTATTATAAACATCATTTTGATATTCAACAAAGCAATATAATTCAAAAAAATTATTTTCGTTAATATAAGATTCATCTTCTTCATTAAATTGTCTACAAACATTATTAATTTTATCAGTAGCATTCATAACATTTTTGTAATATTTTTTGACGTCATTTGGGGTATCAAAAATATAATCATGTTGTTTAGTATCAAAAAAATAATAAAGTGTATCAATATTTCTATTTCTAGTTGATTGTTGATAAATTCCAAGTGGATTAATAGTATGTCCTTTAGCATAAATATAATGATTTTGTTTAGCATCAATAGAAAAATCAACACCTGTTACAATTGAAGGTGAGTAAAAAACCCATTTATTTTTAAATTGTTTATTAGCATCAGTAATTTCAAATGGACTTTCAGAAGTAATTAAAATCATATCATTTTTTTTATCGGGATTATTTTTTAAACAATCATTAAATAATTTAGTAATTGTATCACACGAATCACAACCAAATAAAAAATATTTGTTATTTTTAATGTCATCATTAATTTTTTTAATAAAAATATTTTCATCTTTAACATTAACAGCCTTTATACCTTCATATTTTTTATAATAATTATTAATATATATTTTTTTATCATCACATCTTTTTTTTACAAAATTAAAAACATTTTGATTAATATGTGCATCAGATAATATAACTTTATGTGCTTTTTTAATTAATTTAACAAGTATTTCATATGTATATTTAATATTGTCATTTAATAAAGTACAAGTTGTTAAATATTCTAAAAAACTATTTATTTCATCAATATACAAAATAACATTTTCAAAATATTCATCTGGTAAAAAGTTAAAATATTTAACTAAACTATTAATACAAATAACTATGTTGTCATTTTCAATATCTTTGTTAAAATCAGTATAACTTGAAATATTAACTTTTTTATCATTAAAAACTTTTATTTGTTGATTTGCTAATGTTATTAAATTAACTAAACTAATAATTCTATATTCATTTTTATGTAATCCTAAATATCTTTTTAATTGTTTAATTGTGTGAGTTGTTTTACCGGTTCCAGGTGCTGATTCTAAAATAAATGTGTTATAATTATCAAAATAATTATTTTCAAAATCAAGATGTTCTTTATGTAAATTTAAAGTTTTAATATTTTTAATATTTAATTCATTCTCAAATGGTTTATATTTTTGAAAAAGTTCAAGTGGTTTTGAATTTTTATCTAAAAAATTAATAATATGTATAAGATAGTTAATATCAATAACACCTTCATTAATATTCCAAAAATATAAATTTTTTTGTTTATCATATTTGTCAGGACATTTTTTAGAAAATTCTTCAAAAATTTCATATTTGTTTAATGATTTTAAGACAGATAAAACAATTAACCACTCATTATAATTATTACAATATGAATTATCTAATTTGTATAATTTATCTAAAATAAATATAATTTGTTCATCAGTTATATTAAATTTATATTGTTTAATATTCTGACTACATATATTTTTTTTATTGATATCATTTAAATTTTTTTTTGGTATATTCTTTCTATTTTCTAACAACCATAAAACAAGAGTTTCTGGAATTTCAATAGGTTTTGTGTTATTAATAATTTCATATCTTTTTTTATCAATAGTAGAACCTGCACCAATAATATAACCACCATTAGAACGAATATCTAACCCTTTTCCTCTATACTTGGCACTATTTGTTAATGAGACATTAATTAAATGTTGAACAGATGGTTTGGAATGTTTAAAAGAAAAAAAATAATGTTTTCCACCACTTGGTGATTTTTGAATTAATGTATTAATATTTCCATATTTATCAATATATTTATTAAATTCATCAACTCCTTCATCAATGATATCAATATCTAAAACAATTAAATTATTTTGTTCTCCAGTTAAAATACCATAATTATATTTGTCAGTATCAATTTCTTCTTTTGTGTGATTATAAGATTTACTCCATTGGATATATGTTGTCTTTTTATTTTTTGGTATAATAAATTTTTTGTATTTTTTAAAAAAATTACTTTTATACATAATTATATACGGATTTAATAATATACAAGAAAAAAATAATCTATAGTAAATTTATTAATAAATAAATTTTTAAGATGAAAAAAGGAATTTTATATGGATTATCACATTACTCATGGTTTCAATTCAAAAAGTGCGGAAGAACCACAAGAACTATTAAAGAAAGAATTTCAAATATGAAAACATCTTTATTAGGTGATATTGTTATTATTTATACAACTAATGAATTATTAGATTGTTATTTTTATGAATATTTAATGAAACAAATATTAAAAAATTATAGAATTAAACCAAATAAAGAAATGTTTGATGTTTATGATGATGATATTATAAATATTTTTGATTTTTTTAACGAATTAAATTCTAAATTTAACACTGATGATAAATTAAATTGGTACATTGAAAATCAATATCCAGAATATTTAAAAAAAAGAAAATATATTAAAAGTGAATCTTCTTCATTAAGTAATAAACCAATAAGAAAGAGAAAAGGTTTATTTATAGACACTAGTTATTGAATAAATTAAATTTGTTGTTATTTCTTTAAATTTTTTCATTGAATTATTATTTATAAAAAAATACTGCGGGTAAAATTATTTTTACCATTGCTTTAGTTTTTAAATAAACTAAAGCGGCCGAAGAGCACCTGAGGCCGTGTCTTGGAAAATATAAATTATTGTAAAATGTCAAATTTCTATTGTGAAACTGTAATAGAATGTAAAAAAGATTTACATCCAAGAACAATGTTTTTAAAAAAGTTGAATATTGATTTTGGATATAAAATAAATTATAGGAATAATCCTAAAATAAAAATTATGTTAAAAATAAAAATTATGTTAAAAATAAAATTTTATATGAAAAGTGCTAAAAGTTAATCTTCAGATTAACTTTTGCGGGGCTTTCGAGTTAAAAGTATGTCGGTAAACATAAATATAATTTACACTTAAAATTAAGCGTAGAGTGTGTAGAAAACTCAATGTAAAACTCATTTACACCAAAATAAATTATCACATCAAAATTAGTCAGTTTTTGATGCAGTAATTCATTTTCAAGCAATTCTAACTCACCAAATGGGTCAATATTTGGTAGTAGAATTACTTTTTGAAGTCTTAAATACAAATCAACGACCAAATGAAAAGTATTCAAGACTCCAAATTATAGCACCAATCAATGAAGGGTCAATTCATTAACCGATGCTTTTTTTGTGTTGAAATTACAAGAATGACCAGTTCTCATAATTCCAAACAGTTCAAAGATATATTAGTTTTAGAAAATATTTTTTGAATGTAGAATAAATTGTCCTATATTTAAAATTTTTTTTTTCCAGATTATGAAGAATTTACAGAAAATAAAGACCCTTTTGTTTCTGAAAAAAATACTTCTATATGTTTTATTTTTTGTCCTAAAATTTGTTTCGTAATTATTCCGATTTCGGCTATTATTTAGTATCCTATTAACCATAATGTATTTTACATCTTCGGATTTTAGTTGAATACCAAATAAATAATCGGAAATCAAATGCCCTTTTGTTTCCAAAATAAATAATCGGAAAATTAACGGGGGCCAAATTACAAATCAAATAATCGGAAAATAAAGGGCCTGTCGTTTCTAAAAAAAATAATCGGACAACTTAAGCCTTGCTAAATATTCCAAATTCGGAAAATAAAGGGCCTGTCGTTT
>DIUG01000044.1 GCA_002422305.1 Patescibacteria group bacterium UBA6164
ATTTACTTTTATCAAAAGATGGAAAAAGTTTAGATGTATATGTAAAAGATTTAGTATATCCTAAAAGTATATTTTCAGATTTAATAAATAAAGTTTCTGAAACTAATATAGGTTATACTAAAGATAAAAAATCAGATGATAAAATAAAAAAGCTTGTATCAGGATTTGAAGAAGATAAAACTAAATCTGAAGTTATTATTTATATAATGAATTCTGGAAGTATAGAAGAGTGAAATGATAAAGATAATATAAAAAAGTTAAAAAAATATTTAGAGAATAATAAGTTAATAATAGAAGATGATAAAAATATAATTAAATCAATTATAGAAATATTTGAAAAAGAAGCTTTTTTATATGATAGTTTAGAGAAAATATCTAATATACAATTAGCTAATGAAAAAGTTGAAGCCGATACTATAACAAGTATTCATACTAAAGTTCAAACACTTGAATCGATAAAAGAGGATTTTGATGAAAATTCAAAAAGATCAGAAGATTTCGATAATATTAGTTTTACTAAAAAATATGATGATAAGAAATTAGAATTATATAAAAAATGAGCAGAATTAGAATGAGTAGAATGAGGTATTTATTCGACATGATTTAATAGTTTAGAATTAAATTCTAAATTATCAAAAGATGAAGAAGATATAAAAAATATTGAAGATAAATTGAGTGATTTACCAACAGAAAATTCTAAACCTAAAGAATTTGCTACTTTTTATGAGAACAATTATGATAATATAAAAAAAATAGATATTTTATTAGATAAATATTTATCTACAGAAACAGAAAGAGAAAAAGACATTTATAAAAAATTAGATTCAATTAATGCTAAATTTGAAAAAGTAAAAGAAAATTATGAAAAAGTAAAAGAAAACTATAAAACTAAAGTAGATGAAATAAAGAAAAAAATTGATGATATTACATTTGAATGAAATATAGATAAAAGTGAGCTAGAAAAACATAAAAAAACATTACAATTATTATTAATAGAATTTGAAACTATTAAATCTGAATCTATTCAATCTTATACTATTATAGATAATATTAATACTTTATGGGATAAATATGTAAAAAAAGAAATGGTAATAACTAAGACAGATAATTTATTTGAAAAAGTTGATAATAAAATATTAAGTAATACTGAAAGACCTGATTTAGAATCTATTGTTTCTAAAATTGAGTCAAAAATAATAGATTTAGATTCTAAATTTGAAATAAAAATTGATATAACAAATTTAGATATAACAAATTCAGATGATGTATCAAAAGTAGTTAATGAAATAGTAGATAGAAAAAAAGTTATTGATGATATGGTATCAATTGATATAAAAAATAAAAAAGAAACAGATTTGAAAACAATAGTTTCAGAATTAGTTAAAAAATATGAAGAAGCTATAACAAATGAAAGTGATTTAACTAAAATGGCACAAATAAAAAGTCAATATGAGCGGTTGGTTCATGATAAATTAAATTGATTGATTGTTGGGGAAAATAAGGTTGAGAATGCTTACGAAAAGCAATTAGGAATAATTGAAAGAAACAAGTTTATGAAAAAAACTGTTTCGGATGAAGTTGTAAGAGAAATATTAAATAAATCAAAAATAGAAGATTTTTTTAATAAATATCAAAAAAATACTAAATTAAAAAATATTGATAAGACTATGTGAGATAATACTCCATTATTTAAAATATTAGAAGTATTTAAAAGTATTGCTAATTCAAAAATAGGATATAGTGAAGAAATAAAAGACGAAGCAAAAGTAATATATAATGATTTAAATCATCATATAGATATAGCAGTAAAATGACTTGTAAAAACATATTTAGATAAACTTGTTAAACTAAAATTACTTTAAAATCTTAGACAAAAGGCTAAAGCCTTCTGTTAACAAGCTGTCAACAAGGTGGCTTTAGCCCATTGAAGATTACTAAGTTTTTTAAATCTTTTCAGTATAAATAATTTATATTATAAAATCGTACCATGTGATTAACAGATTCTTTAAAATGAAATAATGAGGGGAGTGATAAAGAAAAACTAAATAATGAAGATTGAACACCAAAAATACCAACTTTTTCTGATATTTTAACTGTATTTGAAAAAGATTTAGTTTTGATTACAAAAAAACCATTATTAGAATTAATTGAAAAAAACTTAAATACAGATAATTTAAATAGTTCAAATACACTTTTATGACAATTACTTAAATCTTCACAAGATGAAAAATATGATGAAGTAGATCATTATTTAAATGAGTTGTATGAATTGACTAATGATTATAAAAAATGAAAAACAGAATTAGTGACTGAAGCAAAACAAAGTAAAGATGAAGTAAAAAAAGAAACAGAAAAAGAAACAGAAACAAATGTAATAAAAGAGGATTTAGAAAGTATAGATGATTATGAAAAATTTATTAAGTATTTTTTGGAAAAAAATAATTGATATATTGATTATTCAATTTCAAAAGTATCAAATACATTAAAAGAAGCTGAAACATTAAATGAAAATCAATTAGTAGATAAAATTACTTGATTATACTTACCTTTTGATGTAGAAACAGTAGAATGGGATAAGTATTTTAAGGATCATAAAATTCCTGAAGAGAAACAAGATCAAATTAGAACTTTTTATTCTAAAATGTTAGAAGATAAAGATTTCTGAAATTTAATTTTTGATGATTTTTGAAATACAATAGATAATGAGGCAGAAAGGATTTTATCTATACCTGATTGAGAATTAATAACTGTAGATATAGATGATTTAAATCCTTCCACAGGTAAACTGGAATTTAGTACTAAAAAAGATGCTTTATTATATTTGTATTATAATAAGCTACTTTTTAGAGAAGTAGCAACTTCTTATGAAGAAATAATTGTGTGATGAGCAAATGCATTTAAATTTGTTTGAAATATTTGAGAATTTATAATAAATAATCCACTAGAGACTTTTGGTATATTGTTAAGTTATATGGCATTTAATACTGCTAGAAATTCATATAGATATTTGAATTCTGCTGTAATAAGAAGAAGCTCATGAGATAAATCTACTTTATCTATATTTGATCCTTATAAATATATTCCTTCAAATTGAAATTTCTTAAATCCATCTACACCATATTGAAGTATGGATGAATCATTAACTAAAGAGCAATGAGAATATAAAAGAAGAAAAGATATTATTAATTATTTGAAAGATAAATATAGATGAGATGAGAAAAAAATTAAACAAATAGAATATGTAGAAGAAAAATATTTAAATATTTTGGATCATAATATTGATATGAAAGATTGAAGTAAATGAAGATATTCTGAGTGAACATTTTGGAGAGAAGTTGCATATATTGAATGAACTAAGTATAAATGGGTAGATATTCCTTTTAAATTATTTTATAGAAGTACAGAAAGTAAAAGTGAGTTTTGATTAAAAAATCAATCTGAATTAAAAGAAAGGATTAAAAAAGAGTTTTTTCCAGATAATAATGAAAATAAATTTATAAAATGAATTAAAGATTATATAGAATTAAGTCATAGTATTGAAAATAGTAGTGAAGATAAAAATATAAAAAAATTTGAGGACATTTTAAAAGATATAAAGGATTGAAAATTAGTTTATAAATGATGAATGTCTGAAAGTGAAACTATTAATTTTGTAAAAAATAATATATTAAAACAAATTCAAGATGCTTGATTAATACTAGAAACAAATTTTTTAGATAAAGTTACTAGTTTAAAAGATTCAAAAGATTTTATTTGAAAAATACCAGAGGATTTAAAAATAATTGATAAAATAAAAAAAGATTATTGAAATATGTCTTGATTAGATTTGACTAATGATAGTATATTAAGGGAAATAGAATCATTTTATAATGAAATTAATAGGTGAAGTAATAAATATGAGTTAAGAACCGCTGCGGATATATTAACAAGAATATTAAAATGAAAAACAATGGATGAAGCAATAAAAGAATCATTTAGTATTAAAGCAGAAATAATAGAATCTATAAATATAAAATGAAATTCATTACAATTAACAGTCAGAAGTTTATTTGATAATCCTATAGAAATTACAGAGGATATTTTGAAATCAAAAATAGTAAATTCAGAAATAGATGCTCAAGTTGAAAATGAAAATTCAGAAAGTAATAAAAAATTAAGAGAAAAGTATAAAGAGATTAGTGATGCTATAAAAAATTTTCCATTAAAACAACAATTTGAATATTTAAAAGATAGATTTTGATGAGTAGATAAAATACCAAATTACTTTATAGATAAATATAAACAATTATGAAAAATGATTAATTTTTATAAAATCTCAAATACTTTAAAACCACTTAGGTTAGAATTAATTATTAGAGGGGAAATTGAAAAATCAAAAAAAATATCTGAAATACTAGATGAAATACATAAAGCAGACTGATTAGAAAAATATTTAGAAGATAATAGAGAAATATTAAATTTTAAAGATTATTATCTTCAAGAATATAATTATTGAATAAAAACAAGATCATTTGATGAATTAATAAAAATTTTAAAAAATATTGATTATAGTAAACTACCAAAAGGAATAAATAATTATACAGACTTATTAAGTATGATAAAGAATAGTACAGATACAACTGCATTATGAAAAATTTCTGAAGCAATAAAAAAATTAAATATTACTAGATAATAATTATGAATAGAGAAACTACAACATTTGAATCAAAAACTGAAAAAGATATTTTTCAGTCTTTTTGATATACAGAAGTAATTAGTGATTTTGATAAACTGTATGCATTTTGTAGGATATATGAAAAAAAAGGCTTTTTTGGAGAAAAATTAAATGAATGGGATTTTGAAGAATTTACAAAAGAATTAATAAGAGATAAAAACTTAGATATAGAAAATATTGAAGCTACAAGTTATGATAATGGTATTTTTTATATTCATTTTATTGACTGAATAAGTATTAATTTTTCTATTGAAGATATTAAAAAATATTTATTAAATATTAGCTTAAAATGAAATAAATTAAAAGACTTAGAAAAAAGATCTAATAATATACAAGATGCAATTGAATCAATTTATAATGATAATGATTGAATATTTTTTAATTGAGAAATAAATAATGAAGATATTATTAAAACAAACAAATATTGAGAAGATTTAAAATGAAAAACATTAAAACAATTAAAGGAATTACTAGAATTAGAAAATGAAAAATTATTTGAAGTTTATGGTATAATATGAGAAACTAATAAAACTCAAAAATTTCTTAAAAATGAAATTAAATTTTATATATGATTATGAGATAAATATGAGTGATGAGCTAGATATTTTTCTATGTCTACTGAAGATATTAATAATAAATTATGAAAATTAATAAATTCAATGAGTAATACAGAATTAATTTCTTATATAATAGATGTAAATAGAATTTTATATGAAAATAATAGAACTTCTCAAATGGTAAAACAAGTAAATTCTAAATTTTTGAGGTTACTTTATTTGCATACAGTAGAAAAATTTAAAAAACAAAATGCTTCAAATAAAGATTTTATAAATTTAATAAAAGCTTTAACTGGTAGGTGAGCACTTGAAATAGATTGAAAAAATGATTATAATAATAAAACAGCTTTTAAATATAAATCATTAGAAATAAAAGATGATAATATAGATTATACACTAGTAAATGAATTATTAATTTATTTGATGTATAAAGATTGATGAGTACTTCAAGAGCTATCAAAAAATAAAATGTTAAAAGTTGAAGTACTTGATAAAGAAATAAAATGAAGATCTTCAAAAATTATAGTTGACGAAGTGATATGAAAATTAAATTGAATTTATAAACAAAGTGTATGAGATGAATTATTAAAAGAAGCAGGATTTAATAATTTATTAAATATTGATAAACAATATAATGAATTATCTTATGATGAAAAAATTTCATTATGAGCATTGGCTAGAATTTTAAAAATATTTAATGAATCATCAGATCAAGATTTATTAAATCCAAATTTTATAAAAAATAAATCTTTAGAGGCAGTAAAAGAGTCTTTAGATGAATTAAATGAAAATTTATCAAATAATTTTAATGAATCATTATTTGATTGGAATTGAATTAATTCAGATGAATTAAATTTAAAATGAGAATTAGCTGAAATATATGAGCTTTATCAAGATATTAATTGAAATAAATGATTATTTGATTTTAAAGATAAAAATACTTGGACATCATGAAATTGAACAATTGTTATGTGAATTTGATTAATTGCTTGAGCATATTTTATATGACCACTTTTAGTTTGACAATGAGCATTATTAACTTGAATGGCTTTATTTAAAGCTTGAGCTTTAGCTTGAGCTAAGTTATGATTAGTAACTTGAGTAGCTTCAAATGTTTTTTCACATCAATGATATGATACTTATGATGAGGCTGTTTTAGATATTAGTTCTCAAATACTTGTAGATACAGTTACTTCTGCATGATTTACTGCTTTATGATTACCTATTATAAAGAAAATGTGAAATATAAATCCTGATTTAATCTTTTCTAAAGAGGCTTGGACTACTGCATCTTGATTAGTAGATAAATGATTTATTCTTTGAGAAGTAGGTATTACTTGAATGGTTATAAGTCCAAAAGTATGATCAATGGTAGAAAATAAGTTTAGTGAAAATCATATAGATACCGATGAAAAATAACTATTTATCTTTCATATTTATTTTTCAGTTCATTTAATGTAATTTCAAATACTACAGGTCTTCAATGTGGACAAGTTGAAGAATAATCCATAACAGAATCATTTATTAATTTATTCATCTCAAATATATTTAATTTATGTCAAAATTTAATAGCAGATCTACAAGCTGTATAAGCAAATATTTTATTTTTTACTTCTTCTAAAGTTTTTGATTTATTAAAATTATAAGTTCAAATATCTTCCAGTATACCAGAAAATATATTCGATATATTTTCTTTTTTTATAAAATCAGGTACAGAATTTATAATTATTATATTTCATGACATTTTTTCAATATCAAATCACATATCTATAAAAGTTTCTTTATTATTTTCTAGTATATCCATTTCTTTTGGTGTTAAAGACATACTTTCTCATATAAGTAATCATTGAATTTTTGTTTTATAATCATTATTTATTAATTTTTCATAAATAACTCTTTCAGCTAAAGCATGTTGATCTAAAAATTTTATTCATTCAGTTGTTTCAATTATTATATAAGAATTATGTGTTTGTCATATTATTTTTCATAGAATAGTATCATGTAGATCATTAGATTTTTCTATTCATATTTTTATATCATATGAATTATCTTTAAGAATTGATTTAGAAAAATTTAAAGCATTACTTATTTGAGTTTGATTTTCACTAGGGGATTTATCTGTATACGGTGAATAGGATTTAAATTTATTTCAAGATCCAGAATATCAACTATTAACAGTTTGATTTAAAGATTTATTATTATATGATAAATTATCTTTAACTCATCTTTCTTCAATATTTGTAGTAGTTAATAACGACACTTTTTCTAATTTTTCTTGTATTGCATGAAAAACTGCTTTAAATATATTTTGCTCAGAAGCAAATCTTACCTCCATTTTTCTTGGATGAACATTTACATCTACTTGAGTCGGATCTACATTTATGTTTAATACATATGCAGGAGACATAGAATGAGGTATAAATCTATTGTATGCATCATTTATAGCTTTAAATATTAGGCTAGATTTAATTACTCTTTTATTTACAAATAAAGATTGTTTATTTTTATTTGGAAAACTTACTTTTGGATCTGAAATATATCAAGTGATATTTATTCAACTCATTGAAAAATCAAGTTTTAGTAAATTTTTAGAAAATTCACTACCATATATATTATATATTCTAGTTTTTAAATCTTCTCATGTAGAATATTTAAAGATTTGTTTATTATCAGATATAAATTCAAATCATATTTGAGGATAAGATAATGAAATTTCATTTAGAAATGATAATATATGACTATATTCTGTTCTAGCTTTTTTTATATAATTTAATCTAGCAGGTGTATTATAAAAAAGTTTTTCTACTATTATTTTTGTACCAGTTTCACTAGCTGATTCAGTTATATTTCATAATTCTCAAGCTTTTACAAATATAGATGATCAAAAAGCATCATTTATATATTTTGTTGTTATATATAAATTTGAGACAGAAGATATAGAAGCTATAGCTTCTCATCTAAATCAAAAAGTCATCACATTATATAAATCTTCTAAATTTTTTATTTTTGAAGTAGAGTATTTTTCTATAACAAGTGGCAGATCTTCTTTTTCTATTCATTCACCATTATCAGTAATTATCATTTTATCTATTCATCAATTTTCTATTTCTATTTTTATATTAGTTGCTCATGCATCTATACTATTTTCAATTAATTCTTTTATAACAGATACTGGTCTTTCAACTACTTCTCAAGCAGCTATTTGATTTGCTAGATTTTTATCAAGTATTATAATTTTTGACATAATTTTATAGTTAATTTTTATTAGATTATATTTGTAGGGAAATAATATTTTCTTTAAAATTCTCCTTCCTTAATCCATCATACAAAATTAGTTAAAGTGTAAAAAAATACTTAACGAATAAGTATTTTTTGATACTAAAATAAATCAGCATGTGTTCCGGTAACTTCCAAAGTTAATATTCCTTCGGAATGTTCAGTCGTCGCTTCTCTTTTGGTATAAATAAGAATCCAATCAGGTTCTATATGAAGATCACGAAAATTTATAAATTTTCATGAAAGTGCATGATCTCTGTACGAAGGTGGTAAAGGTAAATCCTGTGCTAATAATCAGATAGCTTGATAAAGTTTGTCCATTTTTTTACCTCGTTTTTTCATACGACTGTATGAATGCTTAAAATTATTCGATCTTTGTATAAATCTCATCTAGCTTTCAAGATCATGAAATAAATCATCCAAGGTATTAAATCCAAGGTAGTCTTTTTTATTATCATCCTCTAAAAGAATTTTTGCAGTTTTTTCATTAGGAGTGTTTTCAATAGGAAAAGGAATAGAATGAGTTCTACGAACTTGAGAAAAAAACATTTTTATAGCTTGTGAAGGTGTAACACCTAAATCCTTAAGAACCTTAAATGTTTCAATTTTTTCATCTTCATCTATACGAATTTGGTAAGTAGTTGAACGGGAAATAGTTAGCATAGCCGGTTAGTTAAAAAATATGTAATTACATAGTAATTACTAATAATTAAAAAGCAAACTTTAATTTTGAAATTATTTCCCTACAACTTTATTATATTACTTTTTATACAAAAAAAAAGTAGAATAAAAAAAATATTCTACTTTTTGGATCTCATAAAAATATAAAGCTATATTTTTTTATTTTTCCTTTTTACTAAAAATGAACTCTTTTGTCTTTTCTTTTATCATATCTGGAATATTAGCATATGCTTTAAATATATTTTTTACCTTATCATAAGTACTTACAATTTCAGTTATTGGTTCTAATATTTTTAAAACTTTTATTAAAACTAATACTAAAAGAGTTCATATTACCGATGAAAAAATTATTAATATAATGTATAAAACTTCTAAAATTGTTAATGTCATAATTTTTATTTTATTTATTAAGCTTCTTCTATCTGTTTATTTATATCTAAATTAAAAGATTTTACAAGTTTTAGTATATTTTCTTCTCATTCTATTTTTTTAAAAAACTTTTCTTCTTCAAAAACAACTAAACAAGGAAGATTTGATTCATCAACATTATAGTGAGATAAATCAATTCATTCTATTTTTCACTTAGATAATCTTACAGAAATATTTTGAGAAAATGCTTTAGTTTTAATTATTGGAATAATATAATAAATCTTTTTTAAAAAATCAGATCATTCTTCTACAAAAATAACAATTGATTTATGTTTAAATATTTTTTCTTCTCAAGTTTCTTTATTTGTTAATTTAGTTGTTTTAGATTTATTAATAATGAAATCCATTTCTTCTTTTGAATTTATGTATATTTTAAAAGTATACATTTTTTCTTTACCATATTTTATAGCATCATCTTTTTTTTCATCAGTTTCTTTTTTTATATCTAATGCTTTCTTTTTTGCATTATTTACTTTTCATTTTATTTCATTAGCTTTTTCATTAGCATCTTTTTTTATATCTAATGCTTTCTTTTTTGTACTATTTACTTTTCATTTTATTTTACTAGCTTTATCAGTAGTATCTTTTTTTATATCTAGAGCTTTAGTTTTTGTATTATTTGCTTTATTTATAACATTATCTTTCATTATTAGTGCTTTATCTTTCATTTCTACTATCTTTAAAGAAGCATCATCTTTAAATTTTAGAGCTTTTTCTTTTAATTTATTAAAATCCATTTTTTTT
>DIUG01000034.1 GCA_002422305.1 Patescibacteria group bacterium UBA6164
AAAAAATATAAATGTATGAGAATTAGTAGAAAAGATAAATGTATGAAAGTTAACAGTATCAGAATTACATTTAAAACTAGAAAAGCTAGATAATATACTACCAGAAGTATTTTTTCTAAATAGTTGATATCTAACAATATCAAAAACAGAAGAAAATGTGTATACATTGGATTATCCAAATTTGGAAACAAAAAAGATAATGTGAGAATTTTTTGTAAGTTTGATAAAACCAAATTATGATTTTTCATTGTTGTACGAAATATCAAATCTGCTATATGAATGAATAACAAAAATAGATAAAGAAATAATAAAAGAATGATTAGAATTATTGGTATATAAGTTGATGTCAAATACCCCATATGATTGGATGGTAAAAAATCCAGAATGATGGTTAAAAAGTTTAGTATGATTGACCTTGATACAAAATACGATGTGATATGTGTGAGAGGTACAATGAATAAAATGAAGAAAAGATATGGTAATCCAAACAAAAGATAGATACTATATACTAGAATTTAAAGTAGACAAAACTACGAAAGAAGCAATAACACAAATAGAAAAACAATATGTACCATATTTAACAGACGGTAAAAAGATAGTAAAGATATGAGTTAATTGGAATAAGAAAAAAAAGTTATTTGAGATAGAGATAATGGATTAAAATAAAAACTATACGATACGGGTCTCTATGAGAAACTTTTGAGTACTAGAGATCTGTATTATAATGAAGTAAAAAAATAAAAAAGATTTGCAAAAGTAAGAAATAAAAATAAAATTATTTTTTACTATACTACAACAAGCTACAATGGAATAGTTTATTCAAAATCATCTGTAATAAAAGACAGGTATTTTTTGTTTTGCCAAAAGTAAAACGAAAGATACTTGTTTTTTTAGTTCATTAAAATAAAACGAGAAAAACTTTAAGTCCGGACTACTTACAAAATAGTATAACTAAATTTAGCTATTAAGTGAGATAAATAGCATATAGTCCGGACTTAAAAGAGATGAACTTTTAGAAAACTCACCAAAACAAAAATGTCTACTATCTACTTGTTTAATGCAAAAAAATTATGAAGTTTTATTATCAAAAGAGATGTTTTAACATCTCTTTTTTTAAGTAGAGATAAAAAATCTTTTATCTCTAAATTTTATTAGTTCTCCGTAACTTTTTTTTCTTTCTCTTGATGTAAATTGTTTTTTTATTTTCTTTTCTTAATTTTTTCTATATAAATTGCAAAAAAATATTTTTTAAATAAACTCTTATAAATAATTTAAATAATTACTAATAAAATACATGTTAACTCGTATAGCTAAATATTCAGTTAAAAATATACTTAGAAACAAATTTTTAAGTTTTTCTTCTATTCTTGTTCTTACACTTTTAATGTTTTTTATAAATATTTTAGTTATTTTGCATGATGTTAGTTTTAAATTAATAGATAGTATAAATTCAAAATTAACTATTTCATTGTATCTAAATGAAAATTATAGTAATAATTCTATTGAGGTTTTAGATTTAATAGAAGATATAAAAAATATGGATGATTGATGAATATTAGTTCAATATAAGACAAAAGATGATATATTAAAAGAAATGAGCTACAAGGAGCCTTGACTAGTAAAAATATTAGAAAGAAATAATCCACTACCAGATACAATTGTTTTATCTAATATTAAACTAAATCAATATTCTCAATTGAATATGAATATTAAAAATAAAATGTTTATACTTTCAAAAGATGAAAAAGATAAAGAACATTTTGCAAATTATACTTCACAGTATAAAAAAATCAAAAGTATAATAAGTATTTTAAATATATTAGAATTTTGATTATATATAATTATTAGTATATTTATAGTATCTATATCTGTAATAATATATTCGGTAATTTGAAATTTTATATATTATTATAAAAATGAAATATATATTACTAGACTTGTTTGATGAAGTAAATCTTTTATATATTGACCTTTTGTTTTACAGTGATGAATTTATTCATTTGTAGCATTTTTACTAAGTTTAATTATATTTATTGTTATACTTAATAATATAAATGTTATTTTTTCAAATATATATTATTTTTCTTTTTCTATTTTTATTTTTTTTCTTGAAATGATATTGTTTGTAATGATTTGATGATTTGCTTGATATTTATCATCAAAAAAATATTTAAAATAATTTTTGTTTTTCAATTGAATAAAAAAAGATGATTTCTATATAATATGGAAATCATCAAAATGGATAAAAAAATAATATAAAATTTTATTTTACAAATTCAATAATTTCATCTAAATCAAATCTAACTTTTTTAAGTTTAGAATATTTATCAGCTTCTTCATCTCTATAACCTATAGGTAAGAGAACTACTGAAGATAATCATTTTTCTTTTAATCATAATATTTCATCATACTTTTCACTAATAAATCATCAAATAGCACAACTATCAATTCACATAAAAGCACATATTGTAATCAAATTTCAAAGTGCTATATGTATTTGATTTTCTTGCCAATTATTTAGTTTTTCAGGAGTTAGATTAGTTATAAATCATTTCATCATTTCTTCATATCAAATTAAATTTTCTCTACTTCAACCCCTAATTTCAATTATTTTATCTAAATAAGAATTTATATTTTTATCTCAAAAATCATTATATTTAGCTAAAACTAATAAATGTGAAGCATTTGAAATTTGTTTTTGATCCCAACTATGTTCTACTAATTTTTCTCTTAATTCTTGATTTTCTACAATTATCATTTTCCAAGGTTGAAGTCAGAAAGATGAAGGAGTCAATCTAAAAGATTCTAATATAGTTTGAAAATCGTTATCTTTTATTTTTTTAGTTTTATCAAAAACCTTCGTAGCATATCTCCAATTTTGTACCTCTATTATTTTATTCATAATTTTATTTTTTAAGTAGTTTTAATTTTAATTAACTATTATATAGTATATTAAAAAAGTTTACAAATCAAAACTTTCTATACTTTTCTTTTTGATTTATTTTTCTTTTTAGCTAATATTTATTTTGTGTATAAATTATATCGGTGGGTTTACTTAAAAAAGGTAAATCTTCCGACCATATTTTTTTGTAAAAGTAAAAAATATTTTAAAAAAATAATAAAAAAAATGAAAGCAAACTTAATATTCAATCCAAATGGACAAGATGATGTTATTTATAGAACAATAATTAAATGAAATACTACTTGATTATTTCAATTAAATTCTACAAAATATAGTTGGGCAAAATCTCTTTATCAAGTAATGGTATGAAATTTTTGGATACCAGAAAAAGTTTCAGGACTTTGAGAAGATGCTACTCAATTTCATACTTCATTGACAGAAGATGAAAAAATAGCATATAAATGAATATTATCTTTTTTAATTTTTCTTGATTCTATTCAGACTGTAAATTTACCAAATTTCAGTGATTATATAACTGCTCCAGAAGTAAATTTAATTTTATCAATTCAAGCTTATCAAGAAGCTATTCATTCACAATCTTATGCAACTATTTTAGAAACAGTTGTTGATTCTAAAGATAGGGAAGATATATATTATTTTTGGAGAACAGATAAACATTTGTTAGAAAGAAATGAATTTATATGAAGCATATATCAAAAATTTATAGATGAACCTAACGATGAAAATTTTTTTAGAGGTATAATTTGAAATTTTTTACTTGAAAGTATTTATTTTTATAATTGATTTGCTTTTTTTGATACACTTGCTGATCAAGGTAAAATGTCTGCCACTGGTAGAATGATTAATTATATTAGAAGAGATGAATTAACTCATGTTACTATTTTTTCTAATATAATTAAAGAAATAAAAAAAGAATTTCCAGATATGTATAATGAAAATATTATTAAAGAAATGATGGAAATAGCAGTTATTCAAGAAATTAAATGGTCTAAGCATATTTTGGGTAAAAATATTATATGAATGGGTTATGAGAATATAGAAAATTATACTAAATGGTTAGCAAATGAGAGATTAAATATGTTATGAATAAATCCAATTTATACAAATGTAGTAAAAAATCCATATAAACATTTAGATAGATTACAAGATAATAATTGAGATAGAGGTAATTTCTTTGAATCAACAGTTACTAATTATTCTCAATCAAGTGCTATGAATTGAAGCTGGGATTTTTAAGATTATATTAGTAAAATTGTAGGTAAATAATTTTAAAATTAACCCTAACCTGAATCCTTTCCCTTAAATAAGGGCAAGGGGAACAATTGTAGCCTCTCTCCCTTAAAATAAGGGAGAGAATTCAAGAGTGGGTTATTTCCCTACAAGTATAGTATTAAATATTATTATTAATAATTTATTGCTCACTTTTTTGCATATAAAATCTTTTTATGATATTATTTTATAAATAACTATTTTATAAATGAATACTATGTTTAAAAAGATTAAGCTTATATTTTTAATTATTATAATTACTATTTCTTATAATAGTAGTCTAGTTTATGCAAACGATCCTGTTTATACACAATTAAGGCTCGTAGATAAAGGAACATTTAATGAATTTAGATATAAAATAACAGATGCCTATTTTGATTTGAGAAATAAATATGAATTAGATTGAAATATTGATGAAAGAAGTGCTAATATTATATTAGATTATTCAAAACAAGGATATAATTATCTACCTGATACTTTAAAAAATAAGAATTATTATAATTCTTTACAAACAGCTGTAAATAGATGAATAAAATACCCAAATAATCCTTCAAATTATAAAGCTATTGTTAGTGCTATAGGAGATTTTTTGGATAAAGTAGATATACAAACAATTAAATGAAAAGTTGAATCTTTTCCTGATACTTGAAATGCACCTTTAACTGTTTCATTAAGATGAAGTGTAGCAGATCCAACTTGAACTAAAATACCAGCAAATAATTATACTTGGTGGATGTATGATACAAAATGAAAAAGAGTTGTATTAGGAAATGGTGTTTCTATTTGAAAAGTTTTTACAGAAGAGTGAAAATTTTCTGTATTCTTAGATGTTTCTTCTGCTCATAAAAACGAAGCTTGATATAGAGATGTATTACCATTAGATCTTGTTTCTTCTAAAGTAGATATTACAATTAAAGAAAAATTAGCATCACTTATAATAAAAGTTAATTCTATAAATTTATGAAATAAAGAATTGATAAAATTTACACCTGATGAAGCTAGATATTGATTAGTATTTGATGCAACAAGTTCTACACCAACTTCTTCAGCAAATTTTTTAAAAACAACTTGGGATTTTTGAAATGGGGTTAAAAGAGAAAATATATGATGACCAAAAGTTGAGAGAGTTATTTATGCTACTCAATGAGATTTTCCTGTAACTTTAACTTTATTAACAAATGAGAAAAAAGAAGTTAAAAGAACTTTTATAGCAAGTGTTCGTAATCCTATTGCTACTATAAACTCATCATCTGAGGAGTGATTTATGTGAGATAAAATTACTTTTTCAGCACAAACTACAAATAACAAAAATTTAAGTTATTCTTGGGAGATTATTGATTTAGATAAAGATGCCGTAATATCTAGAAAAACAGGTACATTATTTACATATACCTTTAACGAAAAATGAAAATATAATGTAAAAATGAATGTAATTGAACCTTCTTGAGAATCAGATACTGATACAAAAATAATATATATAAATTCTAGAGAGCCGGTTGCTAATTTTGTTACAAGTATACCATCTCCAAATAAACCAAATAGAATCTTTTTTGATGCAACAAAGAGTTATGATCCTGATTTTTCTGATGATTGAAAACTTAAATATTCATGGACTATAAATTGAAATAGAGTTGAATTAGAACAGTCAAATCCCAATGGTTCTACATGATATTTTACATTTGATTCTATTTGAGATCATTCTGTAGTTTTAGATGTAGAAGATCCAGATTGATTAATTTCTCAAAAACAAGAAAAAGTAAAAGTAAATTCTATACTTTCTTTAGATTTTGATATATTTCCTAGAGTATCACAAATAACAAATTCTATTAGATTTCGTTCTGTTTCACCAGAAGCAAGATTTTATGAATGGGATTTTTGAAATGGTGATAAAATTTCATGAAAAGAATGAACTGTTTCATATAAATTCGAGCAAAGCTGAACATTTAAAGTTACATTAAAAGTTATTGATTCAAATGATAGAGAAAATACTTTTACAAAAAATGTATATATTTGAGATTGAGATTCACCATATTCATATATTTCATTATTAGATCAAAATAAGAATGATATATTGTATGATGAAACTGAATGTTCTTGAGAATGAGCATATATTTTAAATAGAATTGATACTGTATTTTTTTCTTGAAATGAAAGTGTTAATATAACTGGTAAAAATGATAGACTATCATATTCATGGAAGATATGACAAAATGAATATAAAAATGTTTGAGAATTTAGTAAAAAATTCGATGAATTATGATGTTTTCCTATAAAATTAACTGTAACAAGTAATGATAATTGAAAAACACATAGTAGTACTACAAATGTAGTTATAAAAAACCTGAAACCGACTTTATCTCATATAGATTTAAAAATAGTTAATGATGAAACTGATCCAGTAATAGTTAATGTATCTGCATTATGAGCAAAAGATTTAGATTGAGTTATTCAATCATATTTATGGTATTATTATACAGATATTGATTCTGAACCACAAGATTTTAGAATTACAAGATCTCCGTCTACAAATTTTGTTTTACCCAAAATAACTTGAAAATATTATTTTGATGTAGTTATGAAAGATAATAATGAAGATAGAATTACATGAGAACAAATTAATGCAGGTTCTAAGTACTCTATATCACTTATTTGAGATAATTTAAATACTCCGTTGGTTAGATTAAGTGTAAATAATTCATCAGTTTCTGTTTTGGATGAAACGATATTTACAGCAAATGTTGAAAATATATTATGACAAGATTTAACTGGTAAAGTAACTTATTCTTGGGATTTTGATTGAGATTGATTTTATGATAGAGAAACCACAACAAATGTAACTACTTATAAATATACAACTTCTTGAGAAAAACATGCAAAGGTAAAAGTTAAGTATAAATGATTTAGTAACACTAAGACTTTAACTATAAATGTATCTAATATAATATATCCAGAATTTTGATATATTTCTATATGAAATAAATTTATATTTTTTGATAATAGTAAGGGGCAAGTAGAATGATTGGAATGGAATTTGTGAGATTGAACAATTATTAAAAATAGTAAAAATGTTGTACATGAATATAAAGATGGTCAAGCTTCTCATTTGGTTACTTTAAAAATATCAGAATGAACAAAAGTAAAAGATATAAAAAAAAGAGTAACTAAAAATGTTAAAAATATAGTATTATCTAGAAAAAGTTGATTAGTTGTTTTTACTTATCCTTTATTAAATGATAAAGATGAAATAGTTTTAGAAGAATATTGAGATAATGCTTTTATTTATTTATGAGAAAGTAAATGAAATAATATTAATTATGTTATAGATTATGATATAGATTATGATTCTGATTTAAATGGTTGAAATGATGATGATGAAGATAATTTAGGTTCTGATTCATATATTAAAGGTTCTGTTATTACTGTAAAGTTGAATGATAATAAATATCAAAAAGTAAGAGTATTTATTAAAGATGCTAATAATAATGTTATTGATTCAAAAGATATAACTATAGTGAAAAATTATGTAGAAGAAAAATTAATAGATATAAATAATATTATTTTTGATTGAGTTTCTGATGATATTAAATTAAAAATTGAAAAATTAAAGAGTTTAATAAATCAATTACCTAAGGAGCATAAATATAAATGATTAATGTATGTTCAAAAACTACAAGAATGATGGTTTGATAATAGAGAAAAAACAAATGTAATATTAGATTTTGAATGATTTATATTTGATCTTTGAATAAGTAATTCAGATGAAATTATTAATTTATTAGAATCACTGTTAGTTGAGGATCAAGCTGATAAAAGTGAAAAAGCAATTACATTTAATGCATTGAAAAATTTAGTACCATTATCAATAGTATGTAAAGGTACAGCTACATGAACTACTGTAAATTGTTATTCAGATTTGATAGAAAAATTAGAAGAAATAAGAGATAGTGAAAATATAGAAGAAAATATAACTTTGTGAAAGTATATATTAGATGCTATTGCTTTAGATACAGTAATGACAATTAAAGAAAAAAATGATTTTAAAGCAATATTAAAAACTCTTATATATTGATGAGTTAAATATATACCACCAGAAGAAAAAATTATAGATGATCCAGTTAAAACTTCTAAAGGTGATTTTATGTGATTACTTATAAATATTTTAAAAGTATTGTTTTATATTATTATATGATTTTCTTTTATTATTGTTGTTTACTATATATATTATTTAGTAGTAAATAAAGATAAAAATATTTGATTTCAAGATTTTATAATAGATAAAACTTCATGAGTTAAAAGACCAAAAGTTTATAATAAAAAAATAGAACCAGTTTTAGATATTTTTGATGAAGATATAGAAGAGAAAGAAGAACCAAAACAAGAAATACCTAAAAAAGAAGAAGTACAAGAAAAAGAAGAAATACCAGATTGGTTAAAATGAAGCTTTTCTGAAGAAGAACCAAAACAAGAAATAGTTAAGCAAGAGCAACCACAAAAAAAAGAACAACCAAAACAAGAAATACCTAAAAAAGAAGAAGTACAAGAAAAAGAAGAAATACCGGATTGGTTAAAATGAAGCTTTTCTGAAGAAGAACCAAAACAAGAAATAGTTAAGCAAGAAGAACCAAAACAAGAAATACCTAAAAAAGAAGAAAAAACCACAATAGATAAAACTGAAAAAAATGATATAGATACTAAAAAAGAATTATTTAGTAATGAAGATTTAGAAGATTTGACAAAAGTAGAAGTAGGAGAAATACCTGACTGGATTAAAGAGAGTTTTTCTGAAGAAAAAAATGATCAAAAATCTGATAATAATATTCCAGATTGGTTGAAAACAACTTTTGTAGATAATGTTTCCAAAGATGATATACAAAAAGAAGAATATGACGAATTAGAAATAAAAACAGATAAAGAAATAAAAACAAAAAATATAGATTTATTAGAGGAAAAACCAGATATAAAAGTAGAAGATAAAAAAGTTACTGAAATAAAAACACAAAAAAAACAAGTATCTAAAGCTAAAGATAATATAGATAAAAAGACCACAAAAAAAGAAGATATTATTAATAATATTATTGAAGAAAAAGATATAAAAGAAGTAGATGAGCTTTGGGATGATTGAATGACAATTCCAGATTGGTTAAAAACAGATTCTGATGAACAAGATGAACAAGTAAATAATACTAAGTAAATACTTAAAAAATAATTATAGAATTTTTTCTATAATTATTTTTTTTATAAAAATAAGTTTTAATTTTGATTTTAATAAAATTTATCACATTTTAAATTGGATAATACAAGAAAAGAATTGTTTTTTTTGTCAAAAGAATTGTTTTTTATTGCTTTATCTCAAAAATAGTTAAAATAATAATACTTACTATAAAAAGTAGGAATATTAAAAACAAGTTTTAAAAGTAGTATTTCAAAAAATACTTTTAAAAAACTAAAATTAAGTCTTTGAAAAAATCTAAATAAAAATCAATAATATACTAAAATTACTTTAAAATCTTAGACAAAAGGCTAAAGCCTTCTGTTAACAAGCCGTCAACAAGGTGGCTTTAGCCCCTTGAAGATTACTAAGTTTAAAATCTTAGACAAAAGGCTAAAGCCTTCTGTTAACAAGTTGTCAACAAGGTGGCTTTAGCCCTTGAAGATTACTAAGTTTTTTAAATCTTTTCAGTATAATAATTATTGAATCTTTTTATAATCAAAAATAATTTGAAATTTAAATAATTATGTAAAAAATACATATTTTTTAAAGAAACTAATTTTATTAAACAAAGTCTTAATAAAGACTAAAATTATATAAATAATCTTATTAATAAATGAACTATACAATTATGATAATAATAGGAGTCATTTTATGAATGTCTCTGTCTGTGATAATATTTTTTATACTAGAAAATAAAAAAAAAGCAAAAGCTTTGATTAAAGCTGATAATATAATAAAGGATGCAGAAAAAAGAAAAGAAGAAATATTAGAAAAAACAAAAAAAGAAAGAATTGAAATAATAAGTAAGGCTGAAAAAATAGAAGAAAAAATATTAGAAAGAGAAGAAAAAATATTAGAAAGAGAAGAAAAAATAGAAAATAAATTAGAGATGATACAAGAAAAACAAGATAAAATAATTCAAAAAGAAGATGAATTAAGAGAAAAAAAAGATGAGTTGGAATTTAAAAAACAAGAATTAGATTGAAAACTTGCAGAAATGTCTAAATTAACAGAAAAAGAAGCAAGAGAGATTTTTTTAAATGAAATGAAACAAAAATTTGAAAAAGATTGAATAAGTGTATTAACTAAATATAAAAAGAAAATAGAAGATGAAAAAAAAGAAATAGCAAAAGATATAATACTTAAATCAATACAACAATATGCTTGAGATGTAACTAGTGAAGTTACAACAACTATTATACCTATTCCATCAGATGATATAAAGTGAAAATTAATAGGTAAAGAAGGTAGAAATATTACTACATTTGAAAGATCTGCTTGAGTTTCTTTGATTATAGATGATACTCCAGATACAGTATTTATATCAGCATTTGATTTATATAGAAGATATATTGCTAAAAAATCACTAGAAAAACTTATAGAAGATGGTAGAATACAACCTGCTAGAATAGAAGAAGTTATAGCAAAAACTGAAGAAGAAGCAGATATGTTATTAAGGGAGTTAGGTAGTAAGGTTGTTGATGAGTTATGAATAATAAATCTTCCTGATGAAATTATACCTATAATTGGTAAACTAAGATTTAGAACTAGTTATGGTCAAAATATATTAAAACATTCTAAAGAAGTAGCAATTATTGCTGAAAATATAGCAAAAGAATTATGAGCTGATATAAATTTAGTTAAAATTGGTTGATTACTTCATGATATAGGTAAAGCTTTAGATCAAGAATATGAATGAACTCATCCAGAAATAGGTTGAATTTTAGGTAGAAAATACAAACTAAATGATAAAATCATAGATATGATAGAAAATCATCATTGAGAACAATTTAATATTTCTATAGAAGCTGCTATCGTACAAGTAGCTGATGCTATTTCTTCTGTAAGACCATGAGCTAGAAGAGAAGTAATAGAAGATTATTTAAAAAGAGTACAAGAAATGGAGGCTTTAGTTCAAAGTTTTTCATGAGTAACTAAAGCTTATGCTTTATCTGCTGGTAGAGAAATAAGAGTATTTGTTGATGCTAAAACAGTTTCTGATATTCATGCAATAGAAATGGCAAAAGAAATAGCTGATAATATACAAGAAAAATTATCATATCCAGGTGAAGTAAAAGTAAATCTTATAAGAGAAATGAGAGTAATAGAGATAGCTAAATAATTTATAATTAATAATATAATATGTACAATGCAAATGAATTAAAAGTATGAAAAAAATTTATAATGGATGAACAACCATATGAAGTAATGACTTATGCACAAAAAGTAATGTGAAGAGGTTGATCAATAATAAATATAAAAGCTAAAAATCTTTTAACTTGAGCTAATGTTCCAAAAACTTTTTCTGATAAAGATATATTTCCACCAGCAGATATTTCAATGAATAGTTATGATTATTTATATAATGATGGTGAAAATTATTATTTTATGAATCAAAATACTTACGAACAAGTAAGTTTAATAAAATCTTCTTTAGATTGATCAGAATTATTTTTACAAGATTGAGATAAAGTTTCTCTTCAAGAATTTAATTGAGAACCTATAAATCTAAATTTAGAACCAACTTGTGTTTTAGAGGTAATAGAAACACCACCATGAGAAAAATGAGATACTGCTACATGTTGAAAAAAACCAGCTACAATGAGCACATGATTAGTGATACAGGTTCCATTATTTATAAATATTTGAGATAAATTAATTATTGATACAAGAACTAAAGAATATAGAAGTAGAGCATAAATGAAAAAGATTGATATAATTACATATTATATCAATCTTTTTCATATTTTTCTTTAAAGTCTTTAATAAGAGCCCAAAAAATATTTTCTACAAATTTAGGAATTATTTTTTCATTTTCCCATATTATTTGATGTTTTATTTTATTTCTCATTCAATTTGATCAAATTGGACAATTACAAGAAGAAAAAGGTATATTGTTCAATTGTGCAAATCTTAAGATTTCTTTTTCTCTTATATATGCAAGAGGTCTTATGAAAGTTATATCACCTAAATTCATTTTATTTTTTGGTGGCATAATTTTAAGTTTTCTTCATTCTATCATATTCATAAAACTAGTTACTACTATATCATCCATATGATGACCATAAATTATCTTTGTAGCACCATATTTTTCACATAACTTAAACATTGCTATTCTTCTAGCATATGCACACCATTGACAATTTTGTCATAATCATTCATTTAATTTTGATTCTTTAGGTAAGCTTAAAACTACTTTTTCTAAAGGAATTCAAAGCTCATCTTGAAAATATTTTTGTTTTTCTAAAAAATTTATATCACAATCTATTAAAAAATCTTTAAAGATATAAATAGCTTTTATATCAAATTTATCTTTAGCTATTTTACGATATTTACTTAATAAATATCAAAGTACCATTGAATCTTTTCATCAAGATACTCATAATATAACTATTTCTCATTCTTTTATCATTTCAAAATCAGTAATTGCATGTCTAAGTTTTTTTAATAACTTTTTTTCTAAAGCACTCATTTTTTTATATTATTATATTTTTAAAATTAATAAAATTTTACATATATTTTTTTTATATACAAATTAAAATAATTAAAAAACAATTTTTTTTTGCAATTATTCAAAAAATATTATATTATAAATATATATTTTATTTAATAATCTGTAATTTATGAAAAATACTCATAAA
>DIUG01000002.1 GCA_002422305.1 Patescibacteria group bacterium UBA6164
AGATTTTAGGTAATTACCAATTTTTTCATAATAAAGCTTCCATTTTGATATTTTTTTTCATCATCTTTTTCAGATTCATTTCAAATAACAAAATCAAGTAAATACCATTCATTAGTAGTTTTATTATAAACACATTTAAAAAATGCTTGTAATTCTTCTATTTTTTCATCTACTTTTTGCATAGATTGAGTATTTAGTACTATTGTTTTAAATACTCAATCTTCTTTAGCATTTATAACAATTACATCAACAGTATTAAATATTAGATTTATTTCATCTGTAAATAATCTATATTTTTTTTCTGTTTTAATATTTATAATATCTATAAATGTCTTATCTCATCATAATAAACTTCATCTTTCTCAAACTGCTATAACTATATCATCAGTTTCCAAAAATATTTCTGTATTATCAAATTGTTTATTTTTAATTGGAAATATTTTAGTCCCTCTATCCTCTAATCAATCATTAAAATAACAATCAGTTCTTTCAAATTTAAAATAATAAGGACCAAAACTATCACTAACAAATTCAATATTAAATTCTCATTTCATTCATAATGAAAATTTATTTTTATTTACCACTATTTTTTCAACAGATTTTTTTATTATTTTTCACATATTTATTAATTATTTTAAAAAAAAATATTATTACATAAATAATATCATATTATAAAAATTATTACAAAAATAAAAATATAAAATATAAATAGTATATGTTATGCTAAAATAATTTGATTTAACATTAAAAAAACTTATAATTTTTATATATTTTATATAATATTATAAAAGGTATTATAGTAATTAAAAAATTATATATTTATAAATAAGTAAAGCTAGATGAATATTTCAGAAGAATTAGAACAAGCAATAGATATAGTAGAATTAGTTTCTAAATATACTAGTCTAAAAAAATCTGGTGTTAATTATAAATCAGTTTGCCCTTTCCCTTGACATAATGAAAAAACTCCTAGTTTTATGGTATCATCATCAAAACAAATTGCATACTGTTTTGGTTGCCACAAATGATGATGAGCTATAAAATTTATAATGGATATAGAAAATTGTGAATTTAAAGATGCCATAGAAATACTTTGATGATACACTGGTATAGAAGTAAATAAAAATTTTAATAAAGAAAAACATGAAATAAAAAAAAATATTTATTCATTATACAAAGATGCAGTAAATTATTATAAAAATGCTTTAAATAAATATCCAGAAATAAAAAAATATGTATTTGATAGATGATTAAATGAAAAAATAATACAAGATTTTCACTTTGGTTATGCAGATAGTTGACTAGAATTATATAATTATTTAAAATCGAAATGATATGATGATGAAATGATTATAAAATCAAATATATTTTTAGATTTAAAAACTAAAAAAGATAAATTTATAAATAGACTTATATTCCCTATTCAAAATACTAGATGAGATTTTGTAGCTTTTACTGCAAGAGTTATATGAGAATGAGATCCTAAATATATAAATTCTCCAGCTTCAGAATTATATGATAAATCAAACATATTATATGGATTATTTAATGCTAGAACTTCGATATCTAAACTAGACTTTGTGATAATAACTGAATGACAAATGGATACAATTAGTTTACAATCAGCTGGTTTTTTAAATACAGTTGCAGTCTCATGAAGTGCTTTAACAGAAAAACATTTAACACTTATTAAAAGACTTACTCATAAAATTTTTCTTTGTTTTGATTGAGATAATGCTTGAGAAAAAGCTACAAAATCAGCTCTCGAAAAAATGAAAAATAATTGATTCGAAGTAAAAATAATAAATTTACTAAATGGAAAAGATCCAGATGATATAATAAAATCTAGTGAAGATTTTCAAAAATATATAGATAATGCATTGACACCTATTTGATACTATATAAAAAAATCTAATTTTGATATAAATAGTATAGAAGAAAAAAAGAAACTTTTAGGAGAACTTCTAGAAATAGTAAAATCTTACTCTGATAATATAGAAAAAGATTTTTATTTAAAAGAAATAGCTAAACTATTAGATGTAAATCAAAATATAATTTATGATTTATTCAATAGGATAAAATTTACTACAAATACTAGTAAAGAACAAAAAGTAGAAATAAATAAAATAACAAATGATGATTTAGTAATATGATATTGTATACTAGATAAAAAAAATATAGATTTTTTTAATAAACATATATTATTTAAAAATTGATTATCAAATGATTTGAAAAAAGTTTTAGAAGATTGAATAACTTATATAAACTCTTTAGAATTAAATAAAAAAGAAAGATTTAGATGAATATCTTTGAAAATAGAAGCAGATAATGAACATAAAAACATGGAACATTCAGAAGAAGAATTACAAAAAATAGTAAACTGATTAAATCGTGAAGTATATAAAAAATTAGTACAAACCTTGAAAACAGAAATGTCAAAAGGTAATAATGATGCTTTTGTAAAATATACACATTTAGTAAATGAAGCAAAAAAAAGCTGAATAAAATAACTTAATTCTAAAAATGTAAATCTTTAAAAACACGATATTTTTATGGGTTCAGTTCATACATAAAAAAGAGCCCCATTAAGTTGATTATATTTTTTTTTAGAGTATATTAAGAAATATAATTATTTTTAATTTAAAATTAAGTAAAATGAATTTAAATAAACTATTTCCTATAATTTTATTTTTTGTAGCTTTATGACTTTTTATATTTATTTATATAATAAAAAATAAAGAAGATAAAATTAGATCAAAATATGAAAAAAGAATATTTACTACAAATAATATAACTAAAAATATTAAAAATATAGAAAGTTGAGATTGAATAAGTGATGATTATGAAAAGAATATTGCAAAAGAAGTTATTAAAGAATATAAAAAAAATCTTAAATATATAGAAAAAAAAGATAATAAAATTTTAATTTATCCTATTGAATGATTTAATACTATTCATTTCATAGAAAAAATATGGTGAATTAGTAATTATAAAGCATCATATAAAAATAAAAATCCTATTTTTGAAATATCAATTAAATGAATAATATATAATTGAAGGTATTTTTTTAAATGGAATAATATATACTGATTTAAAAAATTCAAATGACCTTTTTGAACTCAATATTCACCAGAAAATAGAAGTTCTCAAGCACTTCAAATTCAATGATTTTATATTGATTTGGAAGAAAATACAAAAAAAATTAAAGATAAATTATGAGTAAAAGAATGAGAAAAATTTATAAGTTTACATGAGTGAAATTTAATTCACTATGAACTTATGTGATTACCTCAAACTATTAATATATTGATTGGTATTTTTGAAAATTTTATGAAAGATAATAATATTAAATATTGAATTAAAAATTGATAATAGGCCTAACAAGATATAACAAATAATCTTTCATTTATTTAATGCGACCTTTTATGAAATTATAATTCAAACACCTAATCGGATTTTAATACAAAAAAATCACTTAATTCAAAGATACCATCTATTTATGGTTCTTCAAAATTGTTTAATCCTATAATGTTCACTAGCTAAACAATCACCTCTAATTCTATCAATTACAATCATATCTAAATTATCCCTAACATCCATAAAATCTTCATTTCTACTAAAAATAGTTTATAATCTGAGTAACTTTACTCTATCATTCCTGCGAAGGCAGGAATGATAGAGTAAAGTTTAATTCAATTTATTACTAAGAAAATAAACTATTTTTCAGTATATCATAAATTTAATAATAGTTTTCTTTATCAACTAATTTATGTTTAATAATTCTTAGTTTTATAGTTACTTCTTCATTATTTTTTAAATAAGTTTTGTAATTCATTGGGTATTTCCAACGATGCACAAAATGTATTATACTTTCTACGAAAAATATCGTGTTTTTATTTGACTATTTTAAATTTAATTGTTATAATTATAATTCCTTTAATAATCTCTTTGGAGAAAAAAATGAAAACTTTATTTTTAGTAGTATTTTTGGTAATTTTCTCAAAATCAGTATTAGCAAATCAACGAATCGAAATAATAGTTGATTATGCGAATTTTTTGAATTTTCAAAAAATTTGTAAGAAAACTGATTTCAATGAAAATTGTTTCGATTTTAAAGAAACAATGAAGGTAAGGGAGTTAGCAGAAAATTTGGCTATTGATAGTTATGTGTCAACTCTACCAGTAAGCATTTATAAACCCCTCGTATACCAGGAAACAAACGACTTCGTAATGGAGTACTCTATTCCTATTCAAGTATTAATGGTGGGCGAATACTACGGCTACCATAGCAATGAGTACAGGGTAGTTAAGGAAAACTATTTACTTGAAAAAATGGAGGATCGAATGAGATTTTCTCCAGTAAATAGAAAATTTGCATCTTATGATGCAAATGGAAATTGGGTTTTTTCAGCTACAAAAAAAGCAGGTTACTGCTCTCTAAATGGTATTGAATATACCGTAATTTGTAGACCAGTTGAATTGATGAATGAAAACAACAGAATTATTTCATCAATACTACTTGAAAATGATTTTCAATTTTTTTCTTACAGTGATTGTAAAGGAACAATTTGCAAAAGGGGGGCATTAAATGTTAATTCTCCAACTATAAAACTATTGAGCTTGTACTTCGGTTACAATAGTAAAATAGTTGAAAATAGTCGGAAACTATATATTTTTTCTTCATTAGCAAATCTTCTGTCTAATGAAGAAAGTTTCGATGTTAATATAATCTCAGATTATATTTTGACTAGAAACTAAAAAAAAACCATCAAGCTAAAAGCTTGATGGTTTTCACTTTGTATAATTTTATAAAATATAGATAATAAATACTAAATAAAAATAAATTTATTTATATGCTTTTGTCTATTTTTTAAGTACTCATTTTCATATAAAAACATTTATTAAAAATCATAATAATACAAAAATTAAAAATAATAACACGAATGCTATAAAATAATTATAAAAAGAATAATTTATAAAATCCGATAAACTTATTAAATAATATGAACTAAAACTAGCTATTATAATACTAAAAATAAAAGCTATTGTTTGTAAATAAATATATTCAAATAAATTATTTAATTTCAAAAATAATTTATTTGCTCAAAGTATATTATAAAGATTTGATTTCTTTTTTTTGAAAGGTAGCAAAAATATAATACTTACAATTAAACTAATAGTACAAAAAATAAATATATATAAAAATAATATTTGAATAATAATAAAAACTTTTCAAGAAATAGATTTTATTTCTTTTACGACTTGATCTATTTCTATAAATGAAATATGATTTCATGTTTTCATCAAAAAATCATTTTTAAAATCTTTTATATTTTCTAAAGGTGTAAATGTAGATAAAAAATAAGTTTTAGGAAAAGATTTAAAATCATCAGGAAATACTTGAAAATAAAAAAATGGGTTTATAGAACCATTAACACTTTCCCTAATATTAGATATTACTAGACTTTTTTCTATACCATATACAAAAAAAACTATTTTGTCTCATATTCAAACATTTAATGATTTAGAAAAATCATTATCAATAGATACTTCCCCAGATTTAATTTTTTCTCATTTTAATATTTTTATATTTTCTAAGGAATTATCAGTTATATTAAATTCTCTAGTAAATCTTCATCATATATTTTCACTATCAGATTCTCATTTTTTTCAAGCTAAATGTTCTTTTATATCAACATTATTTATAGTTAAAATTCTTCATAATATAACACTGTATGCTTCTTTTTTATATTTTTGATCTATTTTATTTATATCTTCATCTTTTAAATTTATTATGTATATATTATTTTCATTGTTTAAATCTATATTCAACTTATCTAAAAAATTCAATGATACTATAGAAATAAAAAATATAGAAGTAAAAGATATAATAAAACCAAATATTATTAACAATGATAAATTTCATGGTTTAATTGTATTTCTAATAGAATCATAAATAGAAAAAGATTTAGATTTTATAAAATAAGATTTTTTATGAAGAAATATTAGTATATTTTTTAAAAAATATCATATGAAAAATATAGATAAAAATAATATTAATGTAAAATATATAGATCAAATAAAATCTCAAATTATCAAATTATAAATAATAATACTACCTGTTAATATCAATAAAACTTCTATTAAAAATTCTTTTTTTGAATAAATTTGTAAAAAGTTTTCTTTTAATCAAGCTAAAGGATTATTTGAAAAAAACTTAATTAAAGGTAATGTAATAGATATTCATAATATAATTAATCCTAAAATTGCTGTCTTTATTATAGATGGATTATATATAATAAATGAATTTGCTAATTCAAATTTTCTAATAAAATAAAAAGAAAATTTTGCTAATAAAACACTTAATATAAAACAAATTATAAAAATAATAATAAATAAAAATATATTAAAAAATAGTAAATTAGAATTTTTTATTCACAATATTCTTAATATAGAAAAATATTTTTTATTTCCTATATAAAATGATTCTACTGATAAAAATATAATTAAAATAGTAATTATAAAAGATATAATTAAAATATATTTTATAAATTTATCTAGTTCCGAAAATGTATCTGAAAATCTATCTCATCAACTCTTATAATCTCTTATTCTAAGTAATTCAAAAACTTTACTTTCCTTAATATTTTTTAATATATTTTCAAAATCGGATGAATTATTTACTTTTATTAAATATTCTCTATTTATCCTTGATCATAATTCATCTAAATTTAATTTATCAAATTCTATTAAATCTAAAACTACCTTTTTTCAATCATCATATAAATTAAATCAACTTTCTGGAAATTTATCTATTATTCATCCTAAATTGTATTTTTTTTGATATACCTCTATTTGATTATTTATTACAAATAAATCTTGTACATTTTTACTTATAAATACTCAAGAGTTTTCTTTATCAGAAGTTATATCAAAATCTCAATATAATGGAAATTTATCATCTACAAATATTAAAGAAACTAAAGTAGGATTATCATATTTGTCTACAATAGTAGTATAAGTTTGTATCTTTTTTGATAATATTATCTTATTTTCTTTGACCAAATTATTTAAATATTCAAGCTGTTCTTTTTCTAAGTCTTTATTTGTTTCTATTTTAATATCTCATCACAAAATAGGTTTTGCTTCATTTCATATAAGTACTTTTATATTATTTACTAAATTATCACTAAGTAGAAAACCTGTAAGTGATAAAATAATACAAAAAATTATTATAAAAAATTTATAACTATTATTTAAAACAAATACCTTTAATAATTTTTTATACATATTTTTTTATTAACTATTATTTTATTTTAGAACTAGTATATGATTTTCTACACTATAAATTTTATCTGCAACCTTTGCTATATTCAAATCATGAGTAATCATAATAATTGTATTATTTGTATCTTTATGAAGTTTATTTATCAAATCAATTATTATATTTGTATTTTCTATATCTAAATTTCAAGTAGGTTCATCTGCTAATAAAATCGAGGTTTCTCATACAAAAGCTCTAGCTACTGCTACTCTTTGTTGTTCTCATCAACTTAAATTATAAGGATAAGAATTTATTTTATTCTCTAATCATACTATTTTTAATATTTCTTTTGTTTCATATCTTCTTTTTAATTTATTTAATTCTATTATCAAATCTACATTTTCTTCTACTGTTAAATTATCTATTAAATTGTATTGTTGAAAAATAAAAGAAATATTTTTTCATCTAAAATTAGTTTTTTCTTCATAATTCATTTTACTCAAAAAATTATTATTTACATTTATTTCTCATTTTTCAAAATCATCTAATCAAGCAATTAAATTAAATAATGTAGTTTTTCAACTTCAACTAGTTCCTAATATTGAAACAAAATCTCATTTTTTTATTTCTAAACTAAGATTTTTATAGATTATAATTTCGTTATTACTTACATTTGTGTAAGATTTATCTAAATTTATTATTTTAATCATTTTGTATCAAATTATTATTTTTTAAAAATTCAAAAACATTTTTTGATATTATTTCATATCATTTTTTATTTGGATGAATTCAATCACTTAAATTTAAATCATGTTTTCAAGCAACTCATTCTAAAAAGAAATTTATCAAATATATAGAAGTTTTTTTAGTAACTTTTTCATAAATATTAAAAAAATCATTACCATAAGATATTCATAAATTTGGTGGAATTTTCATTCATCAAAGTACAATTTTTATATTTTTTTCTTTTAATCTATTTATAATTTGTTCTATATTTTCTTCTATATCAGATATTTTTGTTCATCTTAATCAATCATTTCATCATATTACAATTATTGCAATTTCAGGAGTTTTATCAGTTTCAGTTAAATATAAATCTAGTCTATCTAATAATTGTAATGTTGTATTTCAACTAACTCATGCATTTATTACCTTATAATCATATCACTTTTGTGTTAATATTTTTTGTAATTGCATAGGATACGAATCAGCTAAATCTAAATTATATCAAGCAGTTAAACTATCTCACAAAGCCAAAATAATTTTATTTTTACTTGATTTATCTACTTTTTTTTTGATTTCAATGTCATTATTTTCACAAGAAATTAATAATAATATTGTTATTATTGAGATTAATATTTTTATCATATAATTTATTAATTAGAAAATAATAGTAATAATTATAAAATATTACATATAAACTATAACAAAAAATCTATATTTTACAATTATTTTAGGATTTTTGTAAATTACAAAAAAAATAACTTGATTATTTTGCAATTTAAAAAAAAGAATGCTAAAATTAAATCAACTATTTATTTTTTAATAAACTTAATTAATGTTTAATTGATATGAAAAAAGAAAAACATTTAAATATGAAATTTTAGCTATATCTGTTTTAATAGTTATATCTTCAATTTTCTTTCTTAACTGGTGAAGATTAAATATATTTTTATTTACTGCAACTATGTTATGATTATATATGGCTATAAATATATGAGCAAATGATATAGCAAATAATATGTGACCTGCTGTTTGATCTTGAGCAATAAATATAAAATGAGCAATAATTATAGCTGCTATCTTTGAATTTGCATGAGTTATTATAGCATGAGGAGAAGTAGTAGAAACAATTAGTAAATGAATAATTGATCCTTCTTTAATATTAGATTCTAAACAATTTGTTGTTATTATGATGGCAACATTAGCTTGAGCAGCTTTTTGGGTAAATATAGCTACTTATTTCAAAGCACCAGTTTCAACTACACATTCTATAGTTTGATGATTAATATGATCTTGAATTATAGCAGTATGAACAAATATAGTAAACTGGAGTAAGGTATTAGAAATTGCAATAAGTTGGATAATATCTCCTATTATATGATGATTAATAGCAATATTATTACTGCTTTCTATTAGAAAAAATATAATGAAAAAAGAAGATAGATGAGAAGCCGCAAAAGTATGGGTACCTATATATATATGAATAATGGCTTGGTCTTTTTCAACATATATATTTACAAAATGACTTAAACAAATCTTAATTTGATCTGATTTTGATGTTCTTCTTAGAGGTCCAATAGCAGTATTTATATGATATACACTAGGTGTAATTACTTTTGTACTATTAAGAATTCATTATAAAAAACAATCTTCTTTTTTTAAAAATTCTAAAAATTTTATAAATAGATTATTTAATATACCTCTAATATTTGCAGTTGCCTTATTATCATTTGCTCATTGAGCAAATGATGTTGCAAATGCCATATGACCATTAGCTGCAATAAATAATTATATTGATCCAAAAGGTTTTATTATTGAGGTTTTAGAAAATTCATGAAAAGTTAAAATAGAAAATTGGATAATGATTTTATGAGCAATTTGAATTGTTCTTTGATTAAGTGTCTTTGGTAGTAGACTTATAAAAACTGTTTGAAATGAAATAACTAAAATGAATCAAATAAGAGCTTATTGTGTAGCATTATCTGCAGCAGTAACTGTTATAATAGCTTCAGCATTAGGACTACCTGTTAGTTCTACACATGTAGCTCTTGGTTGAGTTTTTTGAATATGACTTATAAGACAACATATAAAAAGAGAAAAGTGAAATAATAAAGAATACATAGAAACATCTATGATTAAAAATATTGCATTAGCCTGGATTATAACACTTCCAGTATCATGATTAATTTCATGAATTACATATTTATTGATAATGAAATTATCTTAAAACAAAAATAAAAATAAAACTTAATTATATATTTATGATACCTATATACCATTCTAAATTACAAAATTTTGAAACAATTAGTTTATCTGAACTAAATACTAAAGCTAGCTATTTAAAAAGAATTGATAAAAAATTCTTAATTAATTGAAAACAATTTCCAGAAATACTTAAAGATTTAACAAATGATTTTAAAGTACTTGAAATAAAAGGTAAAAAAATATTTTCATATGATAATATATATATGGATAGTGATGATTATATTTTTTACAATCAACATCAAGATAAAAAAAATTCAAGAACAAAAGTGAGAACTAGATATTATTTAGATTCAAACTTAGCTTACTTTGAGTATAAACAAAAAATAAATTGAATTACAAATAAATATAGATATGAATTTCCATCTGAAGAACATTGATTTATGACAAAATGAAAAAAAAGATTTTTTGAATGAGTATGGCAAAGTATGTACAATAATGATAAAGCTCCAAAAATTTTTCCTTCTATACAAACTAAATATAAAAGAATAACTTTAGTTAATAAAGATGGTTCTGAAAGATTAACTATTGATTTTGATATAAAAACTATAGACTTAAGAGATAAAAATAATAAAGAAATAAATTTGAAAAATCTAGTAATTATTGAAAGTAAGTCTTTAAATAAAAACTGTTTAAGTGATAACATAATGATTAAACATAATATAACCGAAGCAAAATCATGTAGTAAATATTCATTATGAGTAGTTTATTCTGGATTAGCAAAAAGATATGATACATTTAAAGAAACTATGGAAAAAATAAAAGAAATTAGATTAGATACTATAAAAAATAGAAATAGAAAAATATGAGAATTAATAACAGTACCAAAAGAAAGTACAAATAGATTTGTAACAAAAGCACTAAGATCTTACTAAACAAGACTATACAATAAACTATGAAAATACAAATAACTAAAAATAGTTATTTGTATTTTTTTGTATAAAATAGTTATTACTATAATCTACAACATAAAACAAAAAATAATCCCACATTTTGGGATTATTTTTATGTTAAAATATCGGTTAATAGTAATCTATTTTTAAACATAAAATTCAAGAATTATTTGAATTTATTTTTCGTGATAGATTTAAAATAGACTATAATTAATTTATTTTTAAAGTTCATATTATACAACAGATACAAAAGTATCTTTGTATTTTCTACCATCAAATTTTGTTTTTTTCTTTATAGTAAAAGTTACTATTCAATCATTAGTTGCAAAAAGAGTAAAATCTTTTCCTTGTGAAACACCTTCAGCAGGCCAAAACTTATTACCTTTTTGTTTGATAATAATATTTCATGAAACTGCTTTTTGTCCACCAAATAGTTTTACACCAAGTCTTTTAGCATTACTATCTCTACCATTACTAGTAGATCATTGAGCTTTCTTGTGAGCCATTGTTTAAAAATTATTAACTAAAAAATATATTAAATAATTTTCTAAATAAAAAATTATTATCTTTTGTTTGCAAATCTAGCAAATGCTTTATTAGCTTCTGCCATTTTATAAACTTCCACTTTTTTCTTAAAAGCAGTACCAGATTCATTTGCAGCTTCGATTAATTCTATAGCTAAAAATTTAGAAAAAGAAGCACCTTTTTTACTTCTAGCAGCATCAATTAACCATTTAGCTGCTAAAAATAATTGTCTTTTTGGTTTTACTTCTTGTGGTACTTGGTATATAGAACCTCATACTCTCTTTGGTCTTACTTCGATTTTTGGAACAATATTTTCTATAGCTTTATCAAAGATAGCTTGAGGATTTTTTTGTCCCTTTGCTTTTATTTCTTCAAAAGTATCAGCCATAATTTTTTTAGCTAAACTTTTTTTACCATCTAACATCACATAATTAACGAATTTGTCCATCATAGACATCTTCTCATTCATTTTCATATTTATAACAATTATTAAATATATTTTGCGGTTTTTCAGCAATTGTAAGACTTACTCCGCTTTTTTAATTTTTCATAACTCTATTCTGAATCCTTTCTCTTACTTAAGAGAAAGGGGCTTCAATTGTTCCTCCCTCTCTTAAGTAAGAGAGGGAATTCAAGGGTGAGTTATTGAAAATAGAATATAGTTAGACTACTTCTTTGGTCTTTTAGCACCGTATAATGATCTACCTTGTTTTCTATTTTTAACACCTTCACAATCTAATAGTCCTCTAACAATATGGTATCTTACTCAAGGTAAATCTTTTACTCTTCAACCTCTTATAGCAACTACAGAGTGCTCTTGTAAATTATGACCTTCACCTCAAATATAAGCATTAACTTCCATACCATTAGTTAATCTTACTCTTGCAACTTTTCTCAAGGCAGAGTTAGGTTTTTTAGGTGTCATTGTAGTAACCTTAACACAAACTCATCTCTTTTGAGGACATCAACCTGGCATAATAGATTGTGTCTTCTTTATAGAATTCTTAATCATTTGTAATGCTGGAGATTTACTTTTAACAGATGGAGTTTTTCTATTTCTTTTAATTAATTGATTAATAGTAGGCATTTTTCAATTATAGTTAGTAAATTACTTTAATATAAAACATAAACTTAAAAATATATCAAAAATTATCTTTTTGACCATTGAGATCATTTTCTTGCTTTATGTTTACCTGGTTTCTTTCTTTCAACTTTTCTAGCATCTCTAGTTAATAAACCAGCAGCTTTTAAAACTTTTTTAAAACCTTCGTCACTAGAAGCTAAACTTCTAGATAATCCATGTCTTATTGCTTCAGCTTGAGCTGATATCCCTCAACCTGAAATTTTAACTTCAAAGTAAAAATTATCTTTTACTTTACATAGTTTTAATGGAGAATATATAGTATCAAATAAATCCGATCTAGTTACATATTCTGTTATTTTTTTACTATTTACCATATCTTCACCTTTCCCCTCAAATAATTTTACTTGAGCAGAAGCAGTTTTTCTTTTTCAAATAGTATAATTATATTTATTTGCCATATCAAGTTATTATTTAATAAGTTCTGGTTTTTGAGCAACATAAGTATGTTCATCTCAAGTAAATAATTTTAATCTAGATAACATTCATTTTCTTAATTTATTTTTTGGTAACATACCATTAACAGCAAATTCTAATGCTTTAGTAGGTTTTTTTATTAATAAATTTTCTAAAGAAATTTCTTTAAGACCACCTAAGTAACCAGTATGAGTGTAATACATTTTATCGGTCAATTTTTTTCAAGTTGCCTTAAATTTATCACAATTTGTTACTACTATGTAATCTCCATTATCTAAATGTGGTGCAAATGATACTTTATTTTTACCTTTAAGAATAACAGCAATTTTAGTTGCTAGTCTACCTAAAGTTTCTCAATTTGCATCAATTATATACCATTTTCTTTCATCACCTTTTAATTGTGTAGGAGTAATAGTTTTCATGTCTATTAGTTAAACGTAATTAAATTAAACTAATTCTAATTTTACTATTTTAGCATTATCACCATCTCTAAGTTTGATAGCAGTAGCTCTAGTAAAACCAGATGTTTTATTTCCTTTATATTTTGGTGCAACATTTTTGAATAATTCAAGTGATGCTTCCTTTGTAAATAGATATTTCATTACATATCTAATTGCATTCATTTCATCTTTTGTATTCACAATATTTATAAGTTTATCAACCATAGGAATAATTAATTGAATTTTCTTTTCAGTTGTCTTAATTGATTTGTGTATAAAAAAAGATGTTAATAAATTTCTTTTCATAGCATCTCTATGAGAAAAACTTTTATTATTGAATTTTAAGTTTTTTCTAACTCTATGTCTCATTATTATATAATTAATAATTAATAGTGAATAATGAATAATTAGTATATAAATTAATAATAGAATCTTTAATTTATTATTTACTTATTATTCATTATTAGTCGTCTCCTAATAATTTAAATCATCTTTCAGCAAGAGATGATCTTATTTCAGTCATTGCTTTTCTACCGAATCATTTAATAGAAGAAAGTTTTGTTTCAGTACATTTAGTAAGTTTTTCAACTGAAAGTATATCTCAATTAATTAATGCATTTAATGTTCTTGGAGATAATCACATAATTTCTATTGGAGTATATGATTCCTTTTCTAATTCTTCTTGTACTTCTTCTTTTTCTTTATTAATTAAGTCTTTTACATTTGAAATAAATTGTCATTCAACTTGCAATGAACCTTCATTAAATATTGAATAATAAGAAGTCAACATTTCTCAAGAAAATTTTATAGCATCAGATGGAGAAATAGAACCATTTGTTGTAACAAACATTTCAAGAGAATCTAAATTTATCATATCTCAAAATCTTGCTTGTTCAATATTATATCTAACATTTAATACAGGAGAATAGTTTGCATCAATTAATAATACTTCTACATCCTCTTCTCTATCTTTTAATTCTTCAAGAGTTAAATATCAAACTCATTTTTCAACTCTAATATCAATATTCAATTCTAATCAATCTTGATCTATTTCAGTAATATATAAATCCTTATTAAGAATCTCTACACCAGATGGTGTTTTAATATCAGCAGCAGTAACTTTTCAAGATTTTGATTTTGAAAGTTTTAGCCAATCAATTCAAATCTCCCCCTTATTTAGAACTAAACCTTTTAAATTAAGTATAATTTCTATTATACTATCTTTTACTCAAGGTAATGTTGAATATTCATGTGTAACTCATGTAACCTTAATTCATGTAACTTTAGTACCTGGAATTGAAGAAAGAAGTATTCTTCTAAGAGGATTTCCTAAAGTATGCCCATAACCTTTTGGTAATGGTCATATTATAAATGAAGAAGTATAAATATCAACATCATTTTGTATAATTTTTGGAACCCCAATTGTATTATGTATAGTATGCATATGTAAATTGATTACAAAAATAATTAAACTACTTTGAATAAAACTCTACTATTTTTTGAATATCAATTATTTGTTCAAAATCTTCTTTAGAAGGTAAAGCTATTATTGTGATTGTTAATTTTTTAGAATCAACTTCTATCCATTTACATCAAGTAACCTTACCTTTATTTTGCTTAGAAAACTCTTCTAATTCTTCTAATAAAGATTTATATAAAGGACTTTCTTTTAATTTATCTCTTAATGAAATTACATCTCATATTTTAACTAAAATAGATGGAATATCTACCTTTACTCAATTTACTGTAAAATGAGCATGACTTACAAATTGTCTAGATTGTATTCTAGTTCTTGCAAAATTTGCTCTATAAACTACATTATCTAATCTTAATTCTAATAGTTTTAACATTTTTTCTCATGTAGTTCATTCACTTGTAGATTTTTGAGCTTTTTTAAAATAAGAAACGAATTGTTTTTCAGATAATCAAAACATTCTTTTTGCTAATTGTTTTTTTCTTAATTGAGTACCAAATTCTGATGCTTTTCTAGTTCTTAAAGGAGCTCTTTTTGAATTATTTAAATCATATTTTTCAGTACCAAACAAATTAACACCTTCTCTTCTACAAAGTTTTTTCTTTGGTCAAGTATACCTCATAGTATAATTAATAATTAATAATTAATAATTAATAATTAATAATTAAATAATTAAATAATGATTTGAATTGCTTTTAAAACAATTTTCCAATATTTAATATTTATTATAAATTATTAAAGTTTTCTTACTTTCTTTTTTCTACATCCATTATGTGGAATAGGAGTAATATCGTATATTGATTTTAGTTCAACACCAGCAGATATTAAACCTCTAATAGCTTGTTCTCTACCAATACCAATTCCTTTAACATAAACATCTACAGTCTCAATAGAATGTAGAGTTTTAGCTCTTTCTATAGCTTGTTCAGCTGTTACTTGAGCAGCATAGGGAGTAGATTCTCTAGCACCTTTAAACCCTGCAGATCAACCAGTAGCCCAAGTTAACACATTTCCTTTTTCATCAGTTATACTAACAATAGTATTATTAAATGAAGCAAGTATATGAACTTGACCATGTGGAACAATTTGTCTAGTTTTTTTACTTTTCTTTACAGTCGATTTAGCCATAATTTAAAATAAATATTTTTATAAAGTATAAAACCCCTCTATCCTTCAACTTCTCACCTTATTAGGGAGATTAGGTGGAGTTTCTATTATTTCTTTTTACCAGCTACGGCTACAGATTTACCCTTTCTAGTCTTAGCATTAGTTTTAGTACTTTGACCTCTAACTGGAAGTCTTTTCCTATGTCTTTGACCTCTATAACAATTAATTTCTTGTAATCTTTTAATATTACCAGCAATCAATCTTCTAAGATCTCATTCTACAACATAATTTTCTTTTATTTCATCCCTGATTTTATCTAAATCTTCTTCAGAAATAATTTCAATTTTTGTTGTTTTTGTTATTCAAACTTTTGCTAAAATTTCATTAGCAGCAGTTCTACCTATACCATATATGTAAGTTAGTGCAATTTCTACATGCTTACCATTTGGTAAATTTACTCAAGCAATTCTTGCCATACAAATTATAATTAATAAATAATAATTAATAATTAATAATTAATGTTTATAATAATGATTTTTAAAAAATTATTCATTATTCATTTTTCATTATTCATTTTATTAACCTTGTTTTTGTTTGTGTTTTGCAGTTTCACATATAACTCTTATAACACCCTTTCTTTTTATAACCTTACATTTATCACATATAGGTTTCACAGAAGCTCTTACTTTCATATGTAATTAATAAATAATTAAACTAAACATATTCTATAATTAATATAGAATTAAACTATTTATTTTTGCCTGAAAACTATTCTTCATTTAGTTAAATCATATGGTGATAATTCTACTAAAACTTTATCTCATTCAATAAGTTTTATAAAATTATTTCTCATTTTTCAACTAAGATATCACTGAATAATTCATCATCAAAACTCTTCTGGTAATTGAATATCAAAAACCAGGCCAGGTAGAGTTTTAATAATAGTTCACTCTACCTCTATTTTATCTTGTTTATTTGACATAAATAAAGTCGATTAAAATTACGAAGTGTCTGGATTATATTAAAAAAAAGACTAAATGCAAATCTTTTTTTTATTTGACAAATATCATCTAATTTTTTAATCAAATCTTTTTCAAGATATATATTTATATTGTGATTTTACTATATTTATATAGATATTGTTGTTAAAAATATTGTAAATTAGAAGTATTAAAAATAGAATTATTATCTTCTAAAAATAATTCGCTCGCTTCTTTTATATTTTCTAAGGCTTCATTTAGAGTTTCTCATTGAGATACAACTCATAAATCAATATTTTTTGCCACAAAATATTTTCACTCTTGTAAAATTACAATATTATAATTTTTCATATTTTCAAAAATTAAAAACTAAATTCACACTTATTATACAAAATTTTAAAATTTGCAAACACAAAAAAGCCTGGAACTTTTCAGTACGGACTTAAAACTCGCATTTTGAAACTGGTTTATTATTTGCATCTATCCATGCTATTTTCATCATAATCCATATGGATTGTTTTATCTCAAGAAATTATGAAATATTATCAATACAACTCACTATGAGTTCAAATATCTATAAAATCTACAAACTCATATTTATTTTCTCAGTATTCTCTAAAAACAACTCTATAATCTCAAGTAATATTTATACTTCTAAATCAATTATATTTTCAAGTTAAAGCATGATTATTTAAAATTTTATCAGTTGGAGAATTTTGAAAAAGTATAATTCTTTCATCAAATTTATTTTGTATTTTTTGATCTAATTTTTTATATGATTTTAAAAAACTTTTTATATAATCTATATTCATAATTAATCTCTATTAGAATGTAAATGTTTTAAAAAATCCTCTGCATTATCAAAAGGTCAATAACTAGTATTATCCGGATCTTCAACAAGTTTTTGTAATCTAATAGTTGGATCTTTTTGTATTTTTTTAGGCTGAAATTTTACTTCATCATAAGAAAAAGTAGTTCTAAAATGTTTTTTTATAAATGTTTCAGGAACATTTTCAATAGTTATAGTTGCCATAATATTATATTTAAAAACTAAATTTATTTTATAATACAAAAATTTTCAAAATTTGCAAAAAATAATCCTTACATAAAAAGTCAGGACTTAAAACTCACACTTACTTCATAATTTGCCACTCAATATGTTATAAAGTTCAATTTCTTTGACTTACAAGTATATATACATAATATGTTTTCATTTTTTATATTTTTTCTATTCTTTATAAAAAATACTACTTACATATAAATAACCTCATATAAAATAAAGAAAAATAATAATTGTAAAACCTAAAGTTAAAGCTAAATTAAAAACTAAATGCAATAATATACTCAAAAATAATCAATAAAAAAATATTTTTAAATATGGTAAACTTAAATCTTTTTCTCTATACATAAGTAAAGCACGGGAAAAATAATAAGCTAAAACACTACTAGAAAGTATATGAACTATTACAGAAAAAATTGATCTTGAAAAATAAATCTTAACTAATTCATTATTTAGTCAATACACTACATAATAATTATATAAATATAATATATTTTCTATAAGACTAAATCAAAGAGCAACAAATATAGCATACATTACTCACTGTTTTATGGAATGTATATATAATACACTTGATTGTAAAAAATTAAAATACTTACTAGTTTCTTCTATAAAAGCTACTAGTAAATAATAAAAAAATATTAATTTGAACGAATTAAAAACTATATCTCAAAAATATTTAGGATCTGAAACTGGAATATTTATATTTGAAAATAGTAAATTAAAAACATATACTAATATTGATAAAAATCATATAAAAAATAAAAAAACAAATATATTTTTGATATAGATTTTTATAATTTTTTTGAATTTATGAAAAAAACCTCAAAATAAAAATGAAAATAATGATATGAAAAATAAAAATAAACTTAAAGATATTAAAAATTCAAAACTAGTAAAAATTCATTTTATTTCTGAAATATAATAAAAAACATTTAAATATTTAAAATCTAATACATATAAAAATTTGTCTAAATACAAAATAGGTACTACTGATAAAATTCATCACAATATTCAAACAAAAAATCTTTTTTTATTTATTGGATTATCATCTATGTATGAAAAAATATATGCCCAAATAACTATTGGAAAAAAAGATATCAAGAATAATATTATATAGATAACTATATTTAAAAACATATAAATAAAATAAATGACTAAAAACTATTATTATTTTAATTTATTTATAAAATCTACTAAATCTGATTTTATATTAGCAATTAATTCAATATTTTTTTCTCTTCAATAATGAAAAAAATTAATTTTCCACGAATGTAATGCTTGTCTTGTAAGTCAATAATTATTAGCAAAATAAGAATTCAATTTTTTATCTCAATAAACTTTATCTCCTAAAATAGAATTTCATAAATTTGCAAGATGTATTCTAATTTGATGCATTCTTCAAGTATCAATTCTTACTTCTAATTCAGTTAAAATTAGTACTCATTGTTCAGTTTGAATTATGTGTTCTTTTAGACTTTTATAATGTGTAATTGCTTTTTTTCAATCTTCTGATATTTGAACTTTATTTTCATTTTTAGCATCCTCTATTCTTAAAATATTTTCCTTTATAGTACCTTTTTTCTTAGGAAGTTTTCATAAAACTATTGCATAATAAGTTTTTTTTACTTTTTCATGTGTTTTAAAATCAGCAGATATTTTAGTCAAAATATCCTTTTTTTTAGCAATCATTAATATTCAAGAAGTATCTCTATCTATCCTATGAATTAAACTAGGCTTAAAAGTTAAACTATTAAGTTTATCTCAAAGATAATCTTGTACTTGACATATCAAATTTGATTCTTTAGTTTTATGATCTCAAGAATGAACATTTATTCATGAATTTTTATTTACTACTAATAAATCTCAATCTTCATAAACAATATCATTTTTATAAAATTTTTCTTCATTATTATTTATAATCATATTTTCTTTTTTTTCACTTAATAAATTAAATTCTTTATCATCTAAAAAAATTTTTATCTCGTCTCATTCTTGCAATCTATATTCATTATCCATTTTTTTAAACTTTCATTCACTTAAATTATGTTTTATTTTTATTTTATCTTTTCTATTAAATTTATATATCAAACTCCTTGTTGCAACTGGAAATATTTTTTTTAAAAATTTATCTAATCTTTGATCTGAATCATTTTTCTCTATTCTAAATAATTTCATTTTTTAATGGTTAATTTTTATTAACCCTATCCTGTCCACAGGATGACCTAAAGGCCTAATCCTTTCCTTTAGATAAGGGTAAGTGGCTACAAATGTACTAATGTAGCCTCTTTCCCCTGCTAAGAGGAGATAATTCAAGAGAGAGGTTATTCTTATGTCGTAAGTATTTTATTGAAACACTGTAAAATCAAAAATTTCATTGACTGTTTCTGACGGTACTTTTATATTTATATCTTTCTTAAATCAATAAGATTTTCATGAAGATTCTAACTTAGTATAATTAAGTGGTATATTATTTCAATCGGTATCTAATTTCCACTCTAAATATGGTAATATTTTTCAATCCTCAGATTCTATTTTATTTACTACAAAGAAATTTAATTTACAAGGATTATTTATACTACAATTACTAGTATAAAAATTTTCTATAGTTACATCATTTCAATCTAAACTTCTTCATAACAAATATATTAAACTATTTACATTATCTGTTGAATTTATTTTATCAGCAGTAATATGAGAACCTGTAGAATTAAGAGTATTTCCAATTGAAGATAATTGCCAACTAATTATTGGTAAAGTATTTCAACTAAGAGTGGGAGTTGAATTTTCAATATCTGGTACTCTAAAAGTAATAAAAACATTATTAGTCCAACTTGTAATATATCATTCTCAAATAAGTAATTGTAAAGGATTTCATGATGAAATAGTACCCCAATCATTATCATACTCACTATTTCATTCTCAGACTGGAGGCAAAATACTTCATGATGAGTATGTATTATATTTATTAGATATAGTTCAAGTAAAATCTTTTGAATATTCATTTCTATTATCTAACACTCAAGATCAATTTCTTTCATATATTTTATAAAGTCATTCTTCTATTCAAGTATTTGCTTGATAATAAGCTTTTGAGCTATTCTCTACTCACTTAATATCTCTAGAAAATGGTATAATATATTCTAAAACTGTTAAAGCTAAAATTGTTATAACTAATGTTAATCCCATAGCTATAACCAAACTAAATCATTTATTATTATTTTTCATTTTTTTGTAATTATAAAATTTTATTGACTATAAATATCTGATAAATTAATTGTTATAGAATAGTTTAATTCTTGTCATTCTGATTTTAATTTTTTTCTCGTTAACCAACTAGGTTTTAATTGTATTTTTAAAATTGTATATGGTGAAATATTAACTGATTTATCATTGTTTTTCCAAGCATATTTTAACTCTTTATTTGGAAAACTAGTTAAGCTAAATTCTGAAACATTTATTGAATCTGAAAAAAGTTTTACCCAATAATTATCATTATTCGATCAAGCTATTACATCAACAACTCATCAAGTAAATTGAGGATCTATTATCCAAGTATCTATTACTCAATCTAAATATTTATCATCTGAAGGATCTTTACCATGATTCATTCACCAATCCTTTCATATCAATTTTAAATATTCTACTGTTCATATACATCAACTTCAAGTTGCATTAATAACATCACAAGTAGATCATATAGGTGCATTTTCATCTAATCTAACAGTCCATCTAAAATAAGTTCTTTCTTTTTTATTTCCACTTATTAAATAAAGCTCTGGCATAAAAGATCCCGACTGAAAAACTTCTGGTCAATCTCAAATAAATTCATCATCATCATCTCCTATAATACTTCAATCACCATTTTCATCTCAAAGATCATCATCATGATTTGAATTATAATCAATAAACTGAAAACTATATTGTCAATATCTTTGATTTTTCCATTCATAACTACCTCCTCAATCATTATTATCTGTTACACATCAAGTTCAAGACATTTTTACCAAACCATTATTACTTCTACAATAATAAAATCATTCTCAATAATAATTAGTTCAAACAACTCAACCACTTCAAAAATTACCAAATCATGAATTTATAGCAAAATGTCATGATGAATAAGTTGTATTTCATATAATTTTTCTATTAAAATATTCTTCATAATCAAGTGTTCATCACTGTTTTATCATTTCAAAAAGTTTTTCTGTAAAATAAAAACTTTCTTTTTGAATATTTACTTGTTCTATAAGTTTAGCTTTTCATATAGTAACTGCAGTTAAAGCCTGAAATCATCAAATAATTACAGTTACAACTATTAGTATTCAAACCATTATTTCTATTAATGTAAAAGCTAAAATATTTTTATTAGCTTTCAATTTATTTTTATTATTTGTAATTTTATTTAGCATTTTCATAATTATTAATTTTTATTTTTAAATAGTGAATTTAAAATATCTCAAAAAAATGAGCTAATCTTATATAAAGATGGTTTTTTCCAAAAATAATAACTCCATTTTCTAAAAATAAAATCTAGAAAATTAAAAAATTTATTATTATAATTTATATTTTTATTTTTTCAAAAAATAAAAGTATACATACTTCTAAAAAAAGAAAAAATAAAACTAATAACAAATGCAACAAAATCAAAAAAAGTATTTTCAATAATTATTTTTTTATTCATATTGTTATAATAATCTATCATTTTTAAAATTTATACATAAAATATTATAAAGTATTTGCAAAAATATCAAAATTTATTAATGTTTTTAAAATAATTTTTAAAAAATAAACAAATGATAACAAGAAATAGAAATACACAAAATAAAATTTTAAATAAAATAAAGTCTTTTATAAATAATTTTAACTTCAAAAGTTTAAATCTTACTTTTGCCAAACAAATAACTATTTTATGATGCTTTATTTGATATGTAAGTTTATTTATACCATGGATAATAGATACTAGTACTTCAAAACAATGGAATTCTTTTAATTCTCTTAGCTGAAATATTTGATATTTATTATTAATAATTTTGATTTTACCCATATTTTTCATTTTTTCAACAAATTATAAAGAAAAAATAAAATTATATTCAGATTTATCATTAAAAAATCATTTTATAATAATTACATCTTGATTTTTTATTATAAGTTTTAGTATTATAACTCTTAGTTTTGTAAATTGATTACAAACATTTTTTGAAAGTACTACAAATTGAAAATGAGTTATATTATGTATGACTTCTTGATTTATAATATTAATATGATGATTTTTAATGAGAAAAGATTATTATAATAATAGTTCTGAAATTATTTTAGATAAATTAAACCAAAATAGAGAAGAGGCAAAAGAAAAGGATAATATGAAATTACCATTCTAAAATACTAATTAATCTAAATTAAAAAATAGTATCAAATAAAAAAGGTAGTATGTCAAAACATTT
>DIUG01000035.1 GCA_002422305.1 Patescibacteria group bacterium UBA6164
GTATATAAATTTTTATTAAATACTCCATATGATTGGAAAGATAATAATCCAGAATGATGGTTAAAAAGTTTTGTATGAATGGTACTAGTGATGAATACACTATGATTTTATGGAGAAACTCATTGTGAGTGATGAAGAAAAGATATGATAATACCAACAAAAGACACATACTATATACTAGAATTTAAAGTAAGTAAAACTACGAAAGAAGCAATAATACAAATAGAAAAACAATATGTTCCATATTTAACAGACGGTAAAAAAATAGTAAAGATATGAGTTAATTGGAATAAGAAAAAAAAGTTATTTGAGATAGAGATAAGAGATTAAAATAAAAACTATATGATATGGGTCTCTTTGTGATCAAGTCGGGACTTTTTGATATTAGAATTATAGTTAACACAAAAAAAATCAAAATCTATTAGATTTTGATTTTTTTTGTTAACTATCAACTGAAATAAATTATTCAAAGGGCTAAAGCCCTCTGTTGACAAAATATTACACAAAAGTTAAAATCAGTTTGTTAACAGAGGGCTTTAGCCCTTTGTTATATTAAGCTATTATCTTAATTAAATATATTCTCAGATGATAGTAACTTTTTTGTTAACTATTCAAAGCTTCATATACTTCACCAGCCATTTTTATATTTGGAGTAAGAGTTTTAGATCATACAACCCATTTTGCTGGACAAGCTTGACTAGGGTTTGCTCTCATAAATTGTAATGCTTCGATTTTTCTTATTAATTCATCACTATTTCTTCAAAGAGGTCATGAAGTAACTTCTATACTTCTTATTACACCATCAGGATCTATAACAAAAGTACCTCTTCAAGCAATTCATGTTTCTTCATCAAGTATATTATAAATATCAGCTACTTCAGTAGAATGATCAGCTAACATTTTATAAGGAAATCAGTTCATTAATTTTTCATGTTTTACCCATGCTCTATGAGAAAAAATAGTATCAGTAGATATAGCTAAAATTTCTACACCTAATTCTTTAAATTTACTTTCTTGTTCAGCTATATCTTTTAATTCAGTAGGACAAACAAAAGTAAAATCAGCAGGGTAATAAAATAAAACTGCCCATTTTCATTTTAATTCAGACAATGAAATTTTACCATCTTCATCTGTTTTTGGATTGTAAAATGGTAAATCAAAACTAGGTGCATCGTTATCTATTTTTACAATCGTTGGGAATTCATAATTTTCCATTTTTTAAAATATATTAATATATAAATATAGAGATTTAATCTCTATATGAAAGATATTAATATATTTTAAAAAGTCAAATCTAAAATGAGAATAATTCTTATTATTATCTTTGTAATATTTCTAACTGAATATCTCTTGTGATTTTATTTTGATAGTTATCTATTACTTCTATTGTAACTATGTATTTTCATATAGTTAAATCTCTATCAGAATTTATTGGATAAGCTATATTTCTTTCAGTACCCAATTTTTCTATTATATTTCAATTTATTAATATATTTACAGAAGATAAAATAGAATTACCAGTTATGGAAGCTTTTAAATTAAAGAAATCAGTATTATATAATTTTATACTTCAATTAACAGGATTTGTTAAATTTATATTTAGAGTATTATCATTTATTAAATCAGGTACTATTGGAATAGCATCTTTTCTAACTATTAAAATATTTTTACTTATTTCATTTGAATAATATTGATTATCTACTGCTCTAAATGTAATAATTCATTGTTTTCAAACTTTTGATACAGGTATAAATATCTTTCATTCATAAGTTCAATTTTTTTTATTGTCTATTTCAACATCATCTACAATCATATCATCAATAATTATATCAATTCTTATTATAGGATTTAAACTATTAAAAGATAAATTTACATAATTTTCTCATGCTATAAAAATATCATTATCATTTGTACTAGTATTTATTTTTATAGCATTATTTGTTCATTTTCTTTCACAAGGTTCATCACTTACATTTGTAATTAAATCTCAAAAATTCCCATATTTTGTTTTAAAATCATCTGTTTTAGTCCATTTATCTATAGGATCTTGCCAGCTTTTATTACTTGGATCAAGTCAATTTAATTTTAAAACTGTAACTTTTTTTATAGCTGCTTTAGGTGTATCTTCAGTAACTTTTCAATTACATAAAGAATCTACTTCAATTTGTTTATAACTATTATCATATTCATTTGGTGAATTTACGAATAAAGAATTTACATATGGTAAATTATTTGTATTTTCAGGATTTGGTAATAATCAAGATATTTCAGATATATTTATTTGTTTAACAGAGCTAGGCATTTCCCATTTTTCTATAGGTTTTCATATATGAGCAAATTCCATAAAATCTCTCATAACAGGTCAAGCTCATTCTAATCAGTTTCATTTATTATTTAATTCTTTTCCATCAGTATTTCAAGCCCATACAACTGTGGTAATTTGAGGTGTATATCAAATCGTCCATAAATTACTTGGATATTTTACTTTTTTTCAATTTATTACATATTGTTTTGTTGAAGTACCAGTTTTTGATGCAATTTGTCTATTTTTTATTGTAATATAATTATTCCATGATGATGGACGACTAGAGGTATCACTAAGTATACTATTAATTATATAAGTTTGAGAATCTGAAATAACTTTTTCATCTTTTTGTTTCACCATTTTTTCTTCAATTATATTACCTTTTGAATCAATTATTTTTAGTATAGGTGAGATTTCTTTTTTTACTCAAAGATTTGCAAATACACTGTAAGCAGAAGCTAATTCTAATGGTGTCATTTCTCATGTTCATAATCATAATGGTGCTCCATATGAATTATTTTCTTTTAATGATTTTACTCATAATTTCTTCATTAGTTCTACAATACTTTTTTCTCATCAAGCCATAAAAAACATTTTTATAGCAGGAATATTTCTAGAATGACTTAGAGCAGTTGAAATATCTATTTTTCACATAAATTTACCATCAAAGTTTGAAGGTGTATATCAGCTAGGAAAAACAGTTTCTAAATCGTATACTGGAGTTTTTGTTCATATAATATTCTTATACATTCAAAGAGAATATACAAAAGGCTTAAATGTACTTCAAGGTTGTAATTTAGAAGTAATTATATTAACATTTCATTTTTCTTCTATATTAAAATAATCTTTTCATCATACCATAGATAATATTTCTCAAGTTTTATTATCTATACTTATCAGTGCTGCATTATCAGCATCATAATTAGCAAGATTTTTCTTTACTTGATTTCTTATTAATTCTTCAGCTTTTTCTTGTAATTTTCAATCTAGAGTTGTATATATTTTAAGTCATCAAATATTAACTATTTCTTGTCAAAATTTTTCTTCTAAGTATTCTTTTACATAAAATACAAAATGAGGAGATTTAATATTTTCTTTTGATTTACTAAAAGTATAACCTATACCATCAATAATTGTTTCTTTATATTCATCAAAATTTATATATCAATCTTCAAGCATTCTTCAAATTACTCTATCTTTTCTTCAAGTCTCATATTCAATATATTTATTATCAGATTTTATTCTAATATTATTTAAAAAACTAATTAATTCAGGATAACTAATAACTAAACATCAATCTTCATCAATATTAACTTTACTTTTAAAATTTTCTTCACTTATATTACATATAAGTGTCCTATCTGTTCATTCAAGTCTATTTGCTTTTAAATTTTTTATAAAATCTGTTAATAAAGTCAATATTTCTATATTTTTTTCTTTATCAGTTTTTGTTATAATTTTTGTTATATCTTTTTTATTATCATTTTCATAAAAATATGGATAACCAATTAATCTATCTGGATAATTATATGGAGAATAATAAGTAGGTCATTTAGGTAGTGAAGCTAAAAATGATGATTCAATAATTGATAAATCTTTAGAACTTTTACCAAAAAAAGTTCTAGATGCTTCTTCAATACCAAATGAATTATGTCAATATTCAATTTTATTTAAATATAATTCTATGATTTTTTCTTTAGATAAAGTTGAAGTAAGTTTGTAAGCTAGATAAATTTCTTTAATTTTTCTCTCGACACTTTTTTCATTTTTAATTATTGTATTTCTAATTAATTGTTGAGTTAAAGTAGATGTTCATTTTACTCAATCAGCTTTTCATAATATATAATTAAGTCAAGCCCTTATTAATCATTTTATATCTACTCAAGGATTTGTCCAATATCTTTTATCTTCAATAGAAATAAGAGCATTAACCATATTTTTATTTATATTTTCAAAAGGTACATAAGTCCTTTTTTCTTTATATATTTTATATAGTTCATTTCAATCTCTGTCATAAATTATTGATGTTTCTGCAATTTCTAAATTCTCTAATTCTTTAATTGAAGGTAATCATACTATATATTTATTATATAATACTATTCATATAATAATGGAAGAAATAACAAATAATAATATAGAATATATTAAAAATTTAAGAAAAATATTTTTTCACTTATTTTTTAAAATACTTCTATTATTAGATCTTTTTGTATATGTAGTTTTAAACCTTTTTGTATTTAAAGGTGTTCTATTCATTGTCATTTTTTTTAATTTTATATTAAAATTTAAAAGGAGATTCTTTTAATTTATAATCTTCTCATATTATTATTTCTATATTTGCATTATCAGTTGTAAACATTGTAGTTTCTGTTTTTTTAAATTCTCAATCAAATAAAGTTTTTAATGCTTGAATTGTTTGAGAATTCTCATCTATATTATTATAATATATTATTGATTTTTCATATATTTTATCAGCATTTCATATAGAATTTTTATCTGGAACATTAAATCAATATTTAACTATATCATTACTTAGTTTTCAAGCTACATTACTAACTTTTACTCAATTAAATATATTTATTTTATAATTTTCAGTATAAACTCAAGGATAATTAAAGATTATATTTGTATATTTTTTTAAATCATCATACTTACTTAATGTATTAATTGTAGTTCATTCTAATAATAATACTGATATTCATCAAAATAAACTTCTATCAGGTGCATATAAAAATCATCATTTTTCACATATATTTCAAAATCCACACATATAAGTAAGATTTGATGATAATACATTTATATCATTTTTTCAATTTAAACTATATGCTAATTTAGCTATCATTGTTAATGATAAATCGGTATCAACATGATTAACAAATACTTCATATAATTTCTTGATTTTTAGAGGAGATGTTAAAAAATAACTTCAAGTTAATTTATCTTTTATTGCTTTTATAACTTGTTGTTGTCTTATAGATCTATCAAAATCACTAGTAGAATATCTACTTCTAGAGTATTTTAATGCATTATCTCAATCAAAGATCCAAGTTCATTTTTTAAATACTAATGTTTTATATCACCAATTTGAATCAGGATATTTATAATCAACAAAATTTTCTAATACTGTTATTTCAATTCATCAAATAGTATCTATTATTTTTTTAAATCAATTAAAATCTACATTTATATAATAATCAATATTTTCTCATGTCATTTCTGTTACTTTGTTTTTTAATGCATCAATTCATTCTTTTTTAGAGCCACTTCTATATAAATAAGATGCATATAATGAATTTATTTTTCAGTTTCTATTATTAGGATATTTTATATAAAGATCTCTAGGTATAGAAAACATACTTAATGTTTTTGTTTTTGTATTTATGCTAGCTAAAATAATTGTATCAGTCAAATCTGGTGCATCATGATTCCCACCTCATCTTCAAATAAGTAAAATATTTATTTTTTTTTCCTCTATCTTTTCTTCTATTTTTTCTACTTTCTTTATGTTTTTTTCTTTTATTTCTACTTTTTCAGAATTATTTAATAGATTATCATTTTTATCAATTTTGTAATTAAATACTTGTATATTTTTTATTAAAATAAATCAAAATAAAAAAACTATAAACAAAATAATTGTCCATATTATTTTAGGAATTAGAGAGGATTTTTTTAAACTACTTTTTTTAAATCACATGTATATTAAATTAATGTAAAAAAATTAATATTTAAATTAATAATTACATTATTTTATTTAAAAAAAAATATTTTACAATTTTTTTATTTATTTTTATTTTATATATTAAATCAGTATATGTTTTTTTGTCAATCTATTTTTTAAAATATATTTTTTTTTTATAAAATAATGAGTATTATAAAAATAAGAATTATAAAAAAATATATTTTAAATAAACTGTATGGAAAGAATAAATAGAGTTATTAATGAAATTTCTAAGAAAGTTATAGGTCAAGATAAATTAATTCGTGATTTATTGATATGTTTACTTAGTAAATGACATATACTTTTAGAATGAGCACCTTGATTAGCTAAAACATTATCAGTTGCAACATTATCAGAAGTAACTTCTCTAAATTTTAACAGAATTCAATTTACACCAGATTTATTACCTAGTGATTTAGTAGGAAATAGAATATATCATCCAGATACAAAAGAATTTTCTACAAAAAAAGGTCCAATTTTTTCAAATTTAGTATTAGCAGATGAAATAAATAGGGCTCCTTCTAAAGTACAATCAGCTCTTTTAGAAGCAATGGCTGAAAAACAAGTAACTATTTGAGATGAAACTTTTAAACTAGATAAACATTTTATGGTTTTGGCTACTCAAAATCCTTTAGAGCAAGATGGTACATATTCATTACCAGAAGCACAATTAGATAGATTTTTATTAAAAAGTATAATTGATTATCCAAGTGAAGTAGAAGAGATAGAAATAATGAAAAAATATTCAATCGATCAAGTTGTAAAAGTAAATAAAATATTAAAAAAAACAGATTTAGATATTTTACAGAATGAAATTTCAAATATACATATAGATGAAAATATTTATATTTATGTAAAAAATTTAATTTTTTGTAGTAGAAATGATAAAGAAATAAAAGAATATTTATTATATTGAGCCTCTCCAAGAGCATCAATTGCACTAATAAAAGTCGCAAAGGCAAATGCTTTTTTAGAATGAAGAGATTTTGTTATACCAGAAGATATAAAAACAATGTTTAAGTGAGTTTTAAGACATAGAATAATTCTGAATTATGAATCTATTGCAGATTGATTAACTCCTGATATGATTATTGATAAAATATTAGATAAAGTAGAAATTAAATAATTATAGTATTATTTTGAGCTTAATTTTATTAATAAATCAATATAATGTTAAAAAATAAACATAAATTACTTGAGCTTAAAACATCTTCATTAGTAGATAGTCTTTTTATTTGAAATTATAAAACTAATAAAAATTGAAGATGAATAGAATTTTCTACTTATAAAGAATATGATTTTTCGGATAATGTAAAAAATATAGATTTCGTCAAATCTGATAAAGAGTGAAAAATTTTAGTTAAATTATATGAGGAAGAAAGAGAACTTAGTATTTATTTTATAGTTGATATAAATGAAACATTTTCTAATTCTTGATTATGATTTGATAAAAAAGATATAGTTTTTGAAATTTTATATTTAATATGATTATCGGGAATAAAAAGTGGTGATAAAATTTGAGCTTTTATTTTTGATGAAAATAACTATAAAATAAATATTGCAAAAAAATGAAAACAAAATTTTGTAAATATAGTAAATATTGTAGATAATTTTATAGAAAATAAAAATATTAATAAATGAATATTTAATAATATTATTTCAAATATTTTAGATAAATATTATATGGTAGAGAAAAAAATAAAATCTAAAAATAAATTAGAAAATTTAAATATAAATAATATAAAAAAGTGAATAAATTATTTTAATTCTCTAAAAATTAAAAATTCTCTTGTTTTTTATATTACAGATACTTTAAATATAGATTCAAAAGAATTAAAAATATTATGTGTAAAGAATGATCTAGTTTTTTGTAATATTTTTAATTCTTTTGAAAATGATCTTAATTGATTTTGAATATCCTGATTTAATGAATGAAATCAAAATTTATTTTTAGATTTAGATAATAAAAAAAAGATAAATGAATATATAGATTTAAGAATTTGAAAAATAAATGACTTAAAAAAATTTATTTTAAAAAATTGATGAAAATATATACTATTAGATGAAACAAAAAATATTTATAAAGAATTTTATAATATATTTAAATAATAATTTTTATTTTTTAATTTTTAGAAAAATGTTTAACAAAAAAAATGCAATATTTACTATTATAATTTTATTTTTTTCATATTCATCTTTATTATTTGCAAACGATATTAAAAAAATAAGATGACCTAGCATACAATTATATAATTTTATATGATATCAATCTATAATTATTTTATTACTTATTTTTTTATATTTTTATAATTATTTTTTTGTAAATAAGAAAAAAAAGATAAATACTAAAGTAGATGTTTTATTAGAAAATAAAAATAAATTGATTCTGAAACTTAAAAATTTTAAAAAAAATAGTGAAAAACTAAATAAATCGGAATTTTATAGTGAATTAAATTCATATTTTAGAGAATATTTTAGTTTATTAAATATTTCTAATAGTGATATTTTGACTTTAGCAGATATTAAAAAAAGTAATTTGGATAAAAATTTAATTTCTTTATTTGAAAAAAGTTATTTAAGTGAGTTTAAAAATACTAAAAATGAAAGTAAAAATAGATTAGAAACAGTAGATGAATTAATTAAAATGATTAAATAAGTATGTTAAAATTTATATATTTAAATTATTTTTTCTTAATTATTCCAGTAATAATATCTTTATTATTATTATATTTTTATTGATGAAAAAAATATGTATTTTGATGAATGAATGATTTAAAAAATATATTTAAAGCAAATTCTTATTTTTATAAATTTTATTATATACTACTTTTTTTTATATTTATTTTTTATATAACTATTTTTGCAAAGCCTGTTTTAGAAAAGAAAATTCAAAATGTTTGAAAAAATTGAATAGATATACAAATAGTTTTAGATGTTTCTTATTCAATGACTGCTACAGATTTACCACCAAATAGGCTAGAAGTTGCAAAAGATGTAATATCAAATTTTATTGATAATATAGAAACAGATAGAGTTTGATTAATAATTTATTCTTGAAAAGTTTTTACTTCATTACCTCTAAGTTTTGATTACAAAATTATAAAAAAAACTATTGAAAAAATTGATATAAATATAATAAATCAACAGTTTATGTTTTTACAATGAACAGCTACTTGAGATGCTTTAATTTTAGCTTGAAAAACATTTCCAAATAATAATAGAGAAAAAGTAATAATATTATTAACTGATTGAGAATCAAATAGATGAGTAAATCCATTATCTTGATTAGAATATTTAGAAAAAAAAGGATTATGAAATATAAGAATTTATACTATATGATTATGATGAGATGAAAAAACTACAGTATCAGTTATAAATAATTTATGATTAAAAGAGGAATTAGAAATATGATGATTAAATGAATGAATATTAAAAACTATATCTTCAAAAACAGATTGAAAATATTTTAGAGCAACAAATAGAAATTCTCTAGAAGAAATTTTTGAAACAATTTCTAAATTAGAAAAAAAAGAAATTATTTCAAAAAATATAATAATAAATAAAGAAAAATATACTTTTTTTGTATATTTATTAATTTTAATTTTTTATATATTTATTATATTAAAATACAAAAAAAGAATCTAATATTTCTTTAACTTATACTAGAAATATTTAGAAAACTTAGTATTTCAAATGGCTGAAGCCATCTGTTGACTAATTTTATTACTAAGATTATAAAATCATTTTAGTGTAATAGTTTGTATTAATTTTAATAATTAACTAATTTCTATGTTTTTTTCAAATTTAACTAGTATGAGTATTATTATTTTTATCATTTTATTATTTTTATGAATAATTATTTCAGTATGAATTTATAAAAAAAGAAAAAATAAATTTTCTATATCTTTTTTATTTTTATCATTATTTTTTATTTTAATAAATATTTTTGAAATCAAATGAGATTTTAATACTGAAATATGAGAAATTGAGTGATTAAATATTGTTTTTGTTTTAGATGTTAGTAAAAGTATGAATTCTATTGATTGATTATATTCTAAAGATTCAATTTCCAGATTAGAGCTTTCAAAAAAAATAATAAATTCTTATATTTCAAATAATGTTAATAATAGTTATTGATTAATTATTTTTGCTTGAGATTCTTTAGAAATCTTACCTTTTACTTGAGATTCAAGTGTTTTTGAAACAGTTTTATTTTCATTAGATGATACAAATATTTCAAAAAATTGAACTAACTTAAATAAAGTTTTCCAAAATTTGAATAATTATTTTTCAAGTGATGATGAATGATGATTAGCAATTATTTTAACTGATTGATGAGATGATGAATTAAATCTCTCAAAAGATTCAATAAAAGAATTAGAAAAAAAATGAGTAAAAATATTATTAACTTGAATATGAACTAATATATGAACAAAAATACCTAATTGAAAAGATAATAATTGAAATGATATATATAAAATTTTTAATTGACAAGAAGTAATTAGTAAATTAAATGAAAAAGAACTAAAAAAAATATCATCAGATTTTAATTTTCCATTTATTAATATATCTAATTTCGATAATTTTAATGTATTTAATGATTTTGTAAATAAAAATTTGAATTTATTTAATGTTAAAAAAAATATTGATTATAGAATTGATTATACTAGATTTTTTATTTTTTTATCATTTTTATTCTTTATTGTATTTTTAATTTTTGATAATTTCTTATGAATAAAAAAATAATAGTATTAATTTTTTTCTTAGCTACATTTTTTTTGATAATTAATTATCAAAACTTTTTTTGATTGTATTATTTTTATGAAGGAAATATTAATTATAATAATAAAAATTTTACTTGAGCATTAGAACTATATAATAATTCTAAAAAATATTTATGAAATACCAACTTATGAAATACCAATTTATATTATAATTTATGAAATACCTATTACAAAATATGAGAAAAACAAGATTTAATACAAAATAAAATAGATTATTATAAAAAATCATTAAATAATTATGATAAAATTTTAGATAAAGATGATAAAAAAGAAGATTTATTATATAATTATGAATTTGTAAAAAATGAATTAAAAAAATTAGAAGAAGAACAAGAAAAAAATGATAAAGAAGAACAAGAGCAAGAACAAAAAAATGATGAAAATAATGATGAAAATAATAATAAAGAGCAAGAACAACAAAATCAAGATAAAGAGCAAGAAAAACAAAATAAAGAAAAAGAAGATAATAATCTTAATTCAGAAAATGAACTAATAGATTTATTAGAAAATGAAGAAAATAATATTGAAAGTGTTTTATTATCAGAAGAAGAAATAATACAAATAGGTGATTATATAAAAAATCTAGAATTAGAGGAAAAATATAATAGAAAATTTTTTAACACATTAAATAACATTTTAAATCAAAATAATTTTAATGGATTAGAAAAAGGAGATGAAAAAGATTGGTAAAAAAAGTAGAAATGTTGCATTGCAACATTTCTACTTTTTTTAATTTAAACCAGGCATTCATAAATTTCACATTCACATTTGTTGCATAACTCATTGCATTTTTTCAGCAGCTACTTCTTGAGATTTTTTTACTCATTTGTTAATTGCTTCTTTTATAGCACTTTCTAAAGCTATTTTTTGAGTATTATCTAATCATTTAATTAATGATTCAGTTTCAAAATCTACCTTTTCTACTTTCATTTCTCAATTAACAGTAATAACTAATCAATTTACTTCTGCTTCTATAAAAGTATTTTCTAATTCTTTTTTTACTTTCATAGCCTCTTGTTGTAACTTTATCATTTCTCAAGCTTTTGAAAAATCCATATTCTTTTATTATTATATATTAAAATTTGTGCAAAAGCATTATATTAAAAAAAAAAAATATTTCAAATTTTTGCAATTAAAAAATATTTATGTTACTATTATCTTGTATATTAAAATATAATTTAAAAAATATGGTCCAAATAAATGATGGTGATAATTCAGATTTATTAATTTTATCTGATGATGATGCTAATTTTGATACACTTGTGTTTGATGATACTAATAATAGTGAAAATAATTCTACTGATAGTGAATTAATTACTTTTGATGATGATAGTTTAGATTTATCTCTAGATTCTGATAGTTTAGATATTGATGATACAGATAAAAATTTAGATATTGATTTATCAAATATGGATATTGATTTATTAAGTACAGAAACAAATGTTAATGTAGATAATAATGAAATAAATATTCAAGATTCTATAGAAGATAATTTTGATTTAGATTTTTCAAATCTACAAGTCGAAGATAAACTTGTAAATTTAGAAAATAATGAAAATATAAAAGAAAAAGAAAAAGATTTATTTTCTAATAATTTCGATACTATAGTAGAAGAAAAAATAGAAATAGAAGAAAAAATAGATAATTCTAAATTAAATATAGAACCAGTTTGAAAAATGGTAGATATTTTAGATAAAGCAATTCATGAAATGTCTTCTAGATCAGAAGTTATTGTTTCAGAAATAGAAAATGAAGAAAAAAGTATTTTTGAACTAAAAGAAAAAATTTCAATTTTAGAATCTCAAGTAATATCTTCTCAAAATCTAGTTTCAGAATTAAATGATGAAAAAAATATGATATCTAAAAATATAAAATCATTAGAAAAGATGAAACTAATAGAACATAATACACAAAAAGAAACTAAAACAAAAACTAATTAATTTTAGTTTCTTTATTTATATTAATATTTTAAAAAAAATGAAAACTCATAAAAAATGATTTACACTAGTGGAACTAATAGTAGTAATAACTATACTAGCAATACTATGAACAATAGCCTTTATAGCAATGCAATGATATAGTAAACAATCAAGAGATAGTGCTAGAGTAAGTGATATGTCAAAAATAAGAACAGGATTAGAATTATTTATGCTAGATGGCTGAAAATATCCAATACCTACATGATGAACAGAAGTTACATATAGTGGAGCAATAGTTTGGACACAAGGAACATTTGGAG
>DIUG01000069.1 GCA_002422305.1 Patescibacteria group bacterium UBA6164
TGATGAATACACTATGATTTTATGGAGAAACTCATTGTGAGTGATGAAGAAAAGATATGATAATCCAAACAAAAGATACATATTTTATACTAGAATTTAAAGTAGGTAAAACTACAAAAGAAGCAATAACACAAATAGAAAAACAATATGTACCATATTTAACAGACGGTAAAAAGATAGTGAAAATATGAATTAATTGGAATAAGAAAAAAAATTTATTTGAGATAGAGATAAGGGAATAAAATAAAATTTTTTAGAATTATTTGACTTTAAAATATTTTAGTATATATATATGTATATATTAATTCATAATTTTAAAATAAAATGCTTACAGAAAAACAACAATATGTTCTTGATACTATAACTAAATTTATTGGTGAAAATGGTAAATCTCCTACTATTGAGGAATTAACTATGTTGCTTGAACAAAAATCAAAAAGATGAGTTGTTCAATATTTAGAAACTCTTGAAAAAAAGTGATTTTTAACTAGATGAAGATGATATAGATCTATTAGTTTAGGTAATAATATTTGATTTCAAACAACTCTTAATATACCTATTCTTTGATATGCAAATGCATGAACACCTTTAGTAAATGCAAATGAAAATAGTTATTGAGTGCTACCTATTTCAAAGAAAATTATTTCTTGAAATGAACAAAATTATTTTATTTTGAGAGTAGAATGAACTTCTATGAATAATTTTGAAGTAAATTCAAAAAAAATAGATAATTGAAGCTATGTTCTTATTAAAAAAGATGAAGTTTGATTAAATTCAAAAGATGCATTTTTATTTATTGTTAATTGATCAGCTACTCTTAAAAAATTTAAAAAAGATTGAGATCTTATTTATCTTTTACCAGAATCTATAGATGAATATCATAAACCAATTATTTTATCTGAAGAAGATAATTTAATGATAAATTGAAAAATAGTAGATGTTTTTAATTTTTAGTTCCACCTCTCAATTTTCCGTCTACTAAGTGGATATGAGGCTATAAAAAGAACAAAAATAACCCATTCTTGAATTCCTCCCTTAAGTCTAATGGAAGAAGGCTACAATTTAGTACATGTAGCACCTTGCCCTTAGTATTAAGGGAAAGGATTCAGGTTAGGGTTATTTTTGTGTTTTATTTATTATTCAAATAAATCATCATTAATATTTATTTCTTTTTCTAAAATATTGCTTTTTTCTTTTCAGCTCATTATTAAGCTTTTATCTATTTTTAACTTATTTTTACTAATTTTTTCAGGATAATCATATTGATTTAATACATATTTTATAGCATTAATTCTAGCTTTTTTCTTATCATCACTATTTACTAAAACCCAAGGACTTTCTTTTGTGTGAGTATTTGAAAAATTTTTATATTCTGCAAGTGTATATTTTTTCCATAATTGTTGAGATAATTGATCTATAGGTGAAAGTTTATATTGTTTTAAAGGATTATATTTTCTTCATTCAAATCTTTTTGATTGTTCATTTTTTGATACAGAAAAATAAAATTTTATTATTTTAATTCATGAATCAACTAACATTTTTTCAAACAAAGGAACATCTTTTAAAAATCTTTTATATTTTTCTTCAGATACAAATCACATAACTGGTTCAACTCAGGCTCTATTATACCATGATCTATCAAAAAAAGTCATTTCTCAACCAGCAGGTAGATGATTTATATATCTTTGAAAGTACCATTGAGTTTTTTCTATATCAGATGGTTTTTCTAAAGCTACAACTCTAGCTCATCTAGGATTTAAATATTCAGTAAATCTTTTTATTGTACCTCCTTTTCAAGCTGCATCTCTTCATTCAAAAATAATTAATAGTTTTTCTCCAGTTTCTTTTATATGTTTTTGAAGTTTTAATAATTCTACTTGAAGTTTTATTAATTCTTTTTCATATTTTACTTTTTCTTTTTTTACACAATAAGTTAAATAATCATCTTTTTTTTGATTAGGGATATTTTCACATTTTTTATAATTTTTTTCTACTTCTTTTACTACATCTATTAGTTTTTCTTTTTCTTTTAAATCAGCTTGTTCATCAATAAAGTTATCAAAATCTTCTATTAATTCTTCAATTATTTTATATTCTTTTTTAGATGTTTTCGATAGTTTTTTAGGACTTTCTTCTAATAAATTTATCAATTTATTTTTTAGTACTTTTAAATTATCTATATCTTTATCTTCTTTAAATTTTTTAGATAATTTTTCTATTTCTTCTATAAATTGTACTATTACTTCATCAGATAATTTTGTATGTTTATTAAAAATTTGGTAAGAAAGAGTAGGCATTTTTATATAGTTATTAAATAATATTTATGAAAGAATTTTACTATATATATTTTTATATGTCAAAAAAAATATATAGTTTTGTTAAATAAAAATATAAATTCTTGATTTTTACTCTTTTTAAATATACTTATAAATATATTTTTAATTTTATTATTATAAAAAAATGTTTAGAACACATACTTGTAACGAGTTAACAATTGAGAAAATAGGGGAAAAAGTTAAATTATCTGGTTGGGTATCAAATAGAAGAGATCATTGATGAATTATTTTTATAGATTTAAGAGATAGATATGGTATTACTCAAGTAGTTTTTGATCCTGAAGATGATAAGACTTCTTGGGAAACTGCTAATATTTTTAGATCAGAATATGTAATAACTGTAGAATGAATAGTTAGAACAAGACCAGAATGACAAAGTAATAAAAATTTACAAACTTGAGAAATAGAGATAATAGTTACTAATGTAATATTATTATCTAAATCTAAAACACCTCCTTTTGAATTAGATGAACATAGTGAATTAGCAAATGAGGAAATTAGATATAAGCATAGATATATAGATTTGAGAAGAAAAAAAGCTCTTGAAAATGTTAAGTTTAGATCAAATTTTTTGCTTTTTACTAGAAATTGGTTTACTTCAAGAGATTTTTTAGATGTACAAACTCCTATTTTTACTGTATCATCTCCAGAATGAGCAAGAGATTTTGTAATACCATCTAGAATACATCCTGGTAAATTTTATGCTCTACCACAAGCACCACAACAATACAAACAACTTTTAATGGTTGGTTGAATAGATAAATATTTTCAAATTGCACCATGTTTTAGGGATGAAGATCCTAGAGCAGATAGACATGCATGTGAATTCTATCAAATAGATTGTGAAATGTCATTTGTTGAACAAGATGATATTTTTAATGTAGTTGAAAAATATCTAATAGATGCAGTTAAAAATTTATCAAGTAAAACAATAATAAATCAAACTTTTTATAGAATGAGTTATGAAGAGGCAATGGAAAATTATTGAACTGATAAACCAGATTTGAGATTTGATTTAAAATTTATTGATTTGACTGATATATTTGTTAATAGTGAATTTGCAGTATTTAAATCTGTGGTAGAATGATGAGGTGTAGTAAAAGCTATAAAATTAGAATGACAGGAAGTATCTAGAAAACAAATTGATGAACTTACAAAAGTAGCACAAAATGCTTGAGCTAAAGGTTTAGCATATATAATTTATGATGATAAAGAAGAAATAGGTAAAAGATCACCTATTTTAAAATTTATGTGAGAATTAGAGATTTCTGAAATGGAAACTAGATTACAACCAAAAAATTGAGATATAATATTCTTTTCTGCAAATGATTTTGAAAAAGCAGTGAAAATATTAAATGTAGTTAGGCTTGAACTTAGAGATAAATTTGAATTAGTAGATAAAAATTTATTATCATTTTGTTGGGTTACTGATTTTCCAATGTTTGAAGAAAATGAAATTACATGAAAAATAGATTTTTGACATAATCCTTTTTCTATGCCAAAATGATGAGTAGAAGCATTTAGTAATGAAAATTTACTTTCTATAAAATCGGTTCAATATGATTTAGCTTGTAATGGATTTGAAATATTATCAGGTTCTATTCGTAATCATGATATAGAATCACTTGTAATGGCTTTTGAAAAAGTTGGTAGAACAAAACAGGAAGTAGTAGAAAAGTTTGGTGCTATGTATGAAGCATTTCAATACGGAGTACCTCCACATGGTTGATTTGCAATAGGTATGGATAGATTTATGATGATATTAAAAGATGAAAATAATATTAGGGAAGTATATGCTTTTCCTAAGTCATGAAAAGCTCAAGATTTGATGATGAATGCCCCAGCTGTTATAGAACAAGAGCAATTAGATGAATTACATATTTCTATTAATGAAGATGAAAATTAAAAATTATTATCAATCAAAAATAAAAAAATATTTTTAAATTGATAAAAACACCATTTTTAACAAAAGACTGAAGCTATTTGTACTTGTTTTATATTAATTTCTTTTAATCTCATATTATATTTTTGATTAGTCATATATTTTTTAGTGTTAAGTTATATTTCTTTTATCTTAACACTTTTTTATTTCTTACGACATTTTATTTTTTTCTAGAATTTTTGGTATTTTTATTGCAAAAATTATAAAATTTTTTACAATAAAAGTATAATATTTTTTTATTTTTTAAATTATGGTAACTATAACTGTAGAAAATGTTCCTGAAAATATAGTAAAACTTTATTGAACTAAGGTTAATTTTTCATATAATTTATTTATTAATGATGATTGTTTAGATAATAATTTTGATATAGATTTTAAAAAATTAAGTAATTCAGAAATTACTCCAGAGCTTCTTAAATCTATTGAAGAAACTAAAAAAATACCAAAATCTAAACTTATAAACTTATCAAAAGAATATGCTAATTATTAAAGAAGTATATGAAAAAGAAGATATAAAAGATTTTTTAATTAAAAGATGATTAATAAAACAATATCTTAAATCAGTAAGTTTTTTGAAAAAATGATTTTTTTGAAAATCGGATTTTAAACAAAGATAACCAAAATGAAATTGAATTTATTCTTTTCGTATAAATAAACAATTTAGAGCTTATTGATTTTTTGATGAAGAAAATGATTTTATAGTTTCTAAAATAAATAATCATCAAAATTATTAAAAATTTACAATCTGTATTATTTTAGATGAAAAAATTGATCAGTAGGCAAAAATAAAAAATCCTAATTAAACTTCAAAAACTCTTACAATACTCCAAAACCAATAAAATAAAGTTATTCACTACAAATGAATAACTTTATTTTTTATTTCATATTCTTTGAGAAAAAACTTTTATAATGCTACGAAATAAAAATCTCAAAATATTATAACAAATCACAATACTATTTGGGTATTGACCTAAAATCTGTGG
>DIUG01000005.1 GCA_002422305.1 Patescibacteria group bacterium UBA6164
TCCACAGATTTTAGGTCAATACCTTTTTGTTTTATATGGTTTTTACAAAAATATAACTATGATTTTAAACAAATTATAAGTCCAGAAACTCTTACAACTTTGACTTTACTTATAGCAAATAGTGATCCAAAAGAAAAAGATAGAATGGTTTGACTTATTTTATTACTTCTAAAAAGATAATTATGCAAAAGATGTTATTTGAAGATTTAAATACAATATCTGAAATGTGATTTTTAGATAATTATAAAAATATTCCGTTACATATTTCAACAAATTTAAACAGTAAATTTGAAATAAGAAACTATCAAAAAGAAGCTTTTGCAAGATTTTCTTATTATTTTAGTGATTATAAAAATAAAATACTACCTATTCACTTGCTTTTCAATATGGCAACTTGAAGTGGTAAAACTTTTGTAATGGCAAGTTTGATTTTAGAACTCTATGAAAAGTGATATAGAAACTTTTTATTCTTTGTAAATTCTACAAACATTATAGAAAAAACAAAAGAAAATTTCATAAATACTAATTCTTCAAAATACCTTTTTAATGACAAGTTAGTTTTTAATTGAAAACAAATTAAAATTAAAGAAGTAACTAATTTTAGCACTTCTTTAAGTGATGATATAAATATAAAATTTATAACAATTCATTGACTTCATACAGACTTAAATTCTATAAAAGAAAATGGTTTAAGTTATGAAGATTTTGAAGAAAATAAAATAGTTATATTAAGTGATGAAGCTCATCATATAAATTCAACTTCGGCTCTTTTTAATGCTTTAGAAAGTGAAATAAAACAAAAAGAAATATTGTATAGATGAACAACTGAGTTTATTGCAAAATCTATTAAAAATACATTTACTCAAAGAGATTGAAATGATTTATGAGAAGCTTGATTTAAAAAAGAAAAATTCTTAATTATTTCTTACTATTATTTTAATATAATTTACAAACTAACTTATTATTTTAACAAAACCTTAGGATGAAAAGAAAATCTATATTATTTTTAATATTTTTTATAATTTTACAATTTTTTACACAATCATTTGCACTATTTGAATCTAGCATAAAAGTAGATAATAATAAAATAGATATAAATGATAATCTTATTGTAGACATATCAATAAAAACTGATGAACCTTGAAGTATAGAAATATCAAATATAGAATGAATAGATTTTTTTGATATTATAGGTCAATCACAAACTCAATCAAATAATACTCAAATAAGTATTATAAATTGAGAAAAGCAAAATATAAACACAATAAATTTTAATTATAAATTAGTATTACAAGCAAAAGAAAAGTGAAATTTTGAAATATGACCTGCAACAATTAATAAAGCAATTGAAGAAATAAAAACAAATTCAGTAAATATTGAAGTAACATGAGATAGATTATTTATTAATAATACAAATAATTTATGAATAAATAATAATAATAATAATAATAATAAATTAAATACATTAACTAATGATAATAAGCAAAATGAAACAACAATAGAGGAATTATCTAAAACTATTGAAAAAAAAGATTTTGTTGATTACACTATCTATATATTTTTATTTATTTTATTTATAATTTTATTACTTTTATTTTTTATAATAAAAAATAAAAATCATTTATTATTTGGATTAAAACAAATAATAAATGAAGATGAATATATAAATAACATAATAAGCAAAAAAAATGAAAATATAATTAAAAATGAAAATATTATTCTTAAAAATAATTATATTAAAATAGATGATAATAATATAGAAAAAACTAATAAAAATATAAATAATATAGATTTTAAAAATAAATATATGGAAAATAAAGATAAAATAATTAATAGTGAAATATTTGAAGAAAATATTATAAATGCATCTAAACAAATAGAAATTTTAGTTAATGAAGTTCATAAAAAAGTAATATGACAAGATAAATTAATAAAAAGTTTAATAATATGATTATTAGCAAAATGACATATATTATTAGAGTGAGTACCTGGTTTAGCTAAAACATTAACTGTTTCTACATTATCTAAAACATTAGATTTATGATTTAATAGAATACAATTTACACCAGATTTATTACCAAGTGATTTAATAGGAACTGAAATTTATAATGTAAAAACTAGTGATTTTTGAATAAAAAAATGACCTATTTTTAATAATTTTATTTTAGCAGATGAAATTAATAGAGCCCCTTCTAAAGTACAATCAGCTCTTTTAGAAGCTATGGCAGAAAAACAAGTTACATTATGAAATAAAACCTTTTCTTTAGAACAGCCTTTTATTGTACTAGCAACTCAAAACCCTATAGAACAATCATGAGTTTATAAATTACCAGAAGCTCAATTAGATAGATTTTTACTTAAAACTATAGTAAGTTATCCTACAAAAGAAGAAGAAATGGAAATGTATAAAAAAATAAATGATATAAATGATGAAATAATAAATAAAATATTAGATAAAAAAAGAATATTAGAATTACAAAAAATAGTAAAAGATATTTATGTAAGTGATAATATTTATGAATATGTTTCAAATATAATTGATGCATCTAGATTTCCTGAAAATTATTGATTAGAAAAAATAAAAAAATATATAAATTATTGAGTTTCTCCTAGATGATGATTAGCTTTAATTTCAGCATCACAAGTAAATGCTTTAATAAATGGTAGAGCATATGTAATTCCAGAAGATATAAAAGATATAGTTTATGAAGCATTAACACATAGAATCTGAATTAATTATGAAGCAATAGCTAATGATATAAGTGAATATGATATTATAAAAGAACTAATTTCATGAATTGAAATTAGTTAATCTTTTTCTTAAATCTAAAATAATAAATGAAAATAAAATGAGTATAGAAAAAAAAATAAAATTACTAGATTTTAAATTAAAAAAAAATATATGATCAAATTTATTTTGAATATATAAAACTAGTTTTCATTGAAAATGAATAGAATTTACAGAACATAAAGAATATAATTTTTGAGATAGTATAAAAGATATTGACTGGAAAGTAAGTGCTAAAAGTTGAAATATATATTCTAAAAAATATGAAGAAGAAAGAGATTTAGATGTATTATTTTTTATTGATATATCTAAATCAATGGATTTTTGAATTACTGATAAAACAAAAAAAGATATTCAAGAAGAGATTTTTTATAGCTTAGCTTTTTCAGCAATACAAAATAATGATAGTGTTTGAGCTTTTATATATGATACAAAAATATTAGAATATATACCAAATTCAAAATGAATTACAAATATTTTTAAAATAATTGAAAATATAGAAAAATATAGAAAAAATTCTAGTTGAGAAAAAAATACTATAAAATTAATAGAATATATAAATAAAATAAATATAAATAAAAATCTTATTTTTATTTTAACTGATGATACAAATTTTAATGATGAAAAAGTACTAAAAATATTTTGAACAAAAAATGAAGTAATTTTAATAAATATTTTTGATTATTTTGAGAATAATTTAATAGATGAAAATGTAAATATTACATTGAAATCTTGAAATAGTTTTTTAAACATAAATTTAGATAATCACAAAAAAATACAAAATTTTAGAAAATTAAGAAAAGAGAAAATAAAATTTTTAGAAAAATCTTTAAATAAATCAAATATTTGATATATAAATATAGATAATACTAAAAATATATATAAAGAGTTGGTTTGATATTTTAGTAAAATAATATAAAAGTATGACTGATATTTATGATATAAAAACAAATATTTTATGAACACCGATAAATATTTTTTATAGTATTTTATACATTTTATTTTTTATAATAATTGTATTTCTTTTAAAATATTTATATTCAAAAAAAGATGTAAATAAAAAAGAAATCCTAATAATAAAAGAAAAAATAGATTATAATAAAATACTTGAAAATATAGATATAAATATATCAAAAGAAAAATTTTATAAAGAATTATCTTTTATAATAAAATGATTTTTGGAAGAAGAAATTAAAAAACCTATATCAAAAATGACATTTAAAGAAATAAAAAAGATATGATTAGAAAAAGATATAGAAAACCTAATAAAAAATATATATTACAAAGAATATCAAAAAGATTTTTATGATAATTTAGAAATAAGAGAAAAAATAATAAAAGATATATCAAAAATTATAAAACAAAATTTATAACTTTAATAAAAAAATAATTAAATGACTTTTTTATACAACATAGAATTTTTAGATAAATGATATTTATTATTATTACTAATAATACCTATTTTTATTTATCTATTTTACAAAAAACTATCTAATGGTTTTGAGTTTTTATTTATAAATGATTTGAAAAAAATATTTGGTAATAATTCATATCTATTTTATATAAAAATATTATTATTATTTTTAATTTTTATTAATTATATATTAATTATAGCAAATCCTAATATTTGAAATACAACAGAAATTGTTAAAAAAAATGGTATTGATATAGTTATTGTTTTAGATATTTCTGGAAGTATGGAAGCAGAAGACTTGAAACCAAATAGAATGGAAGCAGCTAAAAATGTAATAAATAATTTTATATCAAAAATAAAAACAGATAGAATATGATTAGTTATATTTGCTTGAAAACCATTTACTTCTATTCCTCTAACATTTGACTATAATATTTTAACTGAAAATATTGATAATATTAGTACAAAAAATATTAACCAATGAATAAATTGATTAAATTGAACTGCTATTTGAGATGCTATTTTAATGGCAAAAACACTATTTAAAACTAAAAAAGAAGTAAAAAATAATAATGATGTAACAGATAGAGAAAAAGTAATTATATTACTTACAGATTGAGATGCAAATGTATGAGTAGAACCTACACTAGCTTGATTGTCAGCAAAAGAAGAATGAATAAAAATATATACTATATGAATTTGAAGCGAAGAATGATGAGTTATAAATTATAAAGTATGACCTTTTAATAAACAACAGCAAATTCCTCCTTTAAATGATAAAAAATTAAAACAAGTTGCTTATGATACAAATTGAGTATATTTTAGAGCTGATAATAATAATACTTTAGAAGAAATATTTAATGAATTATCAAAATTAAATAAAAATGATATAGAAATAAATATAAAAAAAGAACATAAACAGTATTATGACCCTTTTATTTATAATTTACTTTTATTATTATGATTATTTATAATTAGCTTATTATTCAAAAAAGAAATACCATGGAAATACAAAATTTAAATATAATAACAATTATTATTTTTTTGACTATATCAATAGTAATTTGATATATTTTTTATAGATATTATATAGATACAATTAAATTTAATAATGTTTATAAAAATTTATCTATATGAAAATATTTTTTTATAAAATATATTTTTTTATTATTATCATTTATAATTTTACTATTTAGTATTTTTTGAATTAAATACCAATTAAATGAAGAAAATAATGTTGAAAAATGAATAGATATGATGTTTATTTTAGATGTAAGTAAATCTATGAATGTTTACGATATAAACAATTATTCTAGATTAGATATAGCTAAACAATCAATATATAATTATGTAATTAATAATAATTCAAATAGATATTGACTTGTTATATTTGCTTGAGATGCCATTTCTACTATTCCATTAACAGATGACCATAGTATTTTTTTAACTTTTTTAGAAGGTGTAGATTATAGAAATTTACTTGTTCAATGAAGTGATTTTAATAAAGCATTAACATTATGAATTGAAAGATTTAATTATGAAAAAGATAGAAGTAAAGCAATAGTTTTTATTTCTGATGGTTGAGATTTAGAAGATAAAATAGTTTATTCAGATATAAATGATATAGTTAAAAAATGAGAATGAATAAGTTATTTTATTGCTTGAATATGAAGTGAGGAATGATGAAAAATAATAACTTGAACCGATTTATTTGGTAGATATACTTATCAAGAATTTAATTGAAAAATCGTTATTTCTAAATTAAATGAAAAAAATTTAGAAAATATAGCAAGTGCTACTAAATGAAAATATCTTAAAATATCAGATATAAAAGATCTAGAAAAATTAGATAAATATATAAAAAATTTGGAAAAAAAAGCATTGAAAACAAATATATACTGAAATAAAAATAGTATAAATAGAGTACTAAGTATTTATAGTTTCATATTTTTTTTAATTTTCTTGATAATATATTTATTTGAAGATAAAAAGATTTAAATAAAAAATTTTTATTTACTAAACAAAAAAAATGAAAAAGAAATTTTTTTTAATATTTATATTATGATTTTTGCTTTTAAATAGCTTATATATTTATTCATATTATTTTAATACAATTTGAAATAATTTGTTTAATAAAAAATCCTATGAATTAGCTAAACATAATTTTCAAAAATCAAATAATATATATGGTATTTTAAATCAAGCTAATTCTTTTTATAAAGAAAAAAATTATGAAGAAGCAATTAAAAAGTATTTAAGTATTTACAACGATGATAAAAATATTTTATCATTTAAAATAAATCATAATTTGTGAAATTCTTATTATAAATATTCTGAAATAATAGAAAATAATGAGGAAAAGATACAATATTTACAAAAAACAATAGAATATTACGAAAAAGCTCTAAATATAATTTATGATGAAGAAACTAAAAAAAATTTAGAATTTGTTTTAGATAAAATAAATAATTTAGAAAAAGAACAATGAGACGAATCAAAAAGTGAAAAAGAACAATGAGATGAATCACAAGAACAATGAGATGAAACAAAAAATGAATGAAACGAAAATTGAGATGAATGACAAGAGCAATGAGATGAAACAAAAAGTGAATGAAACGAAAAGTGAGATGAATCACAAGAACAATCAGATGAAACAAAAAATGAATGAAATGAAAATTGAGATGAAAATAATTTGAATCCAGAACAAAAACAAATATTAGAAAATTATCAAGAAGCATTAAAACAAAATCAGATTCAAAATAGTAATTATTATAATAAAGTTTATCAAGAAAATAACAATGATCCTTTTGAAGATTTTTTTACAGATCCATTTTTTAATAATGATTTATTAAATTGATGAAATAATAAAAAAGATTGGTAATATTTATTACTAACAACTGATTATAAAATAATCCCAAAAAATGGGATTATTTTATTTATATAATATTTCTTATATTATTATTTTTTATTTAAAATATTTCACTCAAACTCGCTTATATCAATATAATATCAATTTTCTATTAAATATCATTCTATTTTTTTATCATATCAAGTAAATATAGTAATTCCAACTATTAAAAAAATTATTCATAAAACTTTTTTGAAATTTGATTTAGGATTAGCTAATATTTTTAATTTTATAACTGCCTTTTGTCAAAATATACTTATTATTATTAACATTAAAGATAAACCTAGTGCATAAAAAATTAAATTTATTATTCAAAATAAAAAACTAGCAGGTAAAATAATAGCTAAAATTAAAGCATAAGTAGGACTACAACTTGAAAAAACAGGTCATAGAGAAAATCAAATTAAAATATCTTTTTTAAATCAATTATAATGAGTTGAATTATTTAATAATTGATTTGATTTTGAGTCAAATCAAAATTTCATAGATATATTTTTCCATAAATTTGGAAAAATAGTTATAATTCAAAGTCAAATTATAATTCAACCTGAAAACATTGCCCAAAATGAATTTGGTATAGAAATAAACAATGTTGTTGCTTTTAAAAAAATTGAAAAAAATACTATAGAAAAAGCAAGAGATAGTATAATTACAAAAGGTCATTTTTTGCTATTATTTTCTAAACTTCAAGCAAGAATTATAGGTAAAAGCGGTAAAATACACGGTGCTAAAATAGTAAGTATTCAAGCAAAAAATGATACAAATAAAATCATATTTTTTATATTAAAAGTAAAAAAAGTAGTAAACAAAGTTATGAAAAATTATTAGCTTTTTAAAAATTTGTTTTTTTGTTTACTACTTTTTAAATTATTTTATTTGAGAAATAATATCTTCTAAAGTACTTGATAAACTCCATTTTTTTATTTCATTTCAATCTCAATCAACTTGAACAAAAGTATGTTGCATAGTTATTCAATATTTTTGTTTTAAATCAGTATATTTATCATAATCAACTTTTAATAAACTTAAATTATCTGGTACTTTATCAGAATTAAAATTTTTATCAGATGTTTGACAAGAAGGACACCAAGTAGCATTAAAAAATAAAACTATATTTCATTTAGAGTTTTTTAACTCTTCTTCTGAATATTCTATATATTTTCAAGTTATAACTTGATTATCCGTATTATTTTCTACAAAATTATTATCTACAGTAGTATTTTTTACAGTTGTATTTTTAGGTAATAAAACAGTATTATCAATTTGGCTTAAAATATCTTCTAAAGTACTTGATAAACTCCATTTTTTTATTTCATTTCAATCTCAATCAACTTGAACTAATGTAGTTTGTTTAGTTACTCAATATTTTTCTTTTAATTTTTGAGAATTATCAAAATCTACTTTTAAAATATTTATATTTTCTGGTATTTCAGAATTTAATAAATTCTCATTTAATTTTTTACAATTAGGACACCAAGAAGCAGAAAAATTTAAAATATTTATTTTATCATTTCTAAGTAAATCAGCAGAATAATTATTATATCAAGGTTTAGTAACTTGTTCATAAACTGCTTTACTCTTTAAATCTTTCATATAACTTGAATAAGTTATATATCATCAAATAGATAAAATTAAAATTATCATTAATAGCATAATAATTTTTCCACACTTTCAATTATGACAAGTTCAATTTGAACAAGATTTATTTTCATTTCACATAAATTAATTAATTATAAATATAAAGTAATTCTATTATACACTTCAACCTTAAATTAAACTTAAATAATAAAATTTTAAATTATAAAACTTAAAATTCCTTAATCTTATATCATACTCATTTGATTGTTTCTATAATATTTTTATCTAATTTTTTTCTAATATTTGAAATATAAACATCAAGTTTAGCATCTTCCTCAAATATTTTTGAATTTCCCCAAATATATTCTATTAAATCACTTCTTGAAACTACTTGATTATTTCTTTTTATTAAAAATTCTAAAATCAAAAATTCTTTTTGTGTAAGATGAATAATTTCATAATTTTTTTTGAAAATTCTTGATTTTAAATTAATTAATATATTTCAGACTTTAAATTCTTCTTTTTCTTGCAAATTTCTTTTTAAAATTATATTAATTCTAGCCTCTAGTTCTCTTAAATCAAAAGGTTTTACTATATAATCAAGTACACCTCTATAAAATCATTTTAATTTATCTTCTATAGAATCTTTTGCTGTTATCATAAGTATTGGAGTTTTTATTTTTCTATTTAATTTTTCAGCTATATTAAAACCATCCATTCATGGAAGCATTACATCAAGTAAAATTAAATCAAATTTTTTTGATAAAGCCTTTTCATATCAATCATCTCATCTATTTGAGACTTCTACTTCAAAATTTTCTAATTTTAAATAATTAGATATATTTTCAGATATTTCTTTATTATCTTCTATAAGTAATATTTTCATAAACTAAAAATTAATTATAAACTCACTTCATTTTCATAACTCACTTTTTACCTCTATTTTCCAATTATACAACTTTATAATTCTTTTTACTATAAAAAGTCAAATTCAAAATCATTCTACATTAAAATCTTTTCTATAAAACTTCTCCCAAATATCTTTTAAAACTTCTTCAGGCATTCAAATTCAATTATCTTTTATATAAAGCATTTTTTCATTTAATCATATTTCTAATTTTAAATTATTTTTTGAAAACTTTATTGCATTTGTAAGTAAATTTTCAATTATAATACTAAAAATCATTAATTCTATTTCTTTAAAAATATTTTTTTCTATTTTATAATCTATTTGTATTTTTTTTGATGAAAAAGATTTTAAAAAGTTAGAAATAAATTTTTCTAAATATTCACTTAAATTAATTTTTTCTTTTTTAAATTCCTCTATTCATTCAGTAACTCTTGATAATAAAAATAAAGTTTCAAGTAATTTATTCATTTTTTTTGTATCTTGTTTTATTCAATCAAGCAAAATATTTAAATCTTCTTTTTTCAATTTTCATTTTTCGTGTTTTTTATTAAAAAGATCTATTTTTGAATTAATAATCATTAAAGGAGTTTTAAACTCATGACTAACATCGGTTATAAATTGTTTTAAATTTTTTGTTTGTGATTTTATTTTATCAAAACTATTATTTAATGCATTTGCAAGAATTTTTATTTCATCATTTTCTCAAGTTGAACAAACTTCTATTTTATGAAAATTATCTATACTCAAGTTTTTAGCCTCTTTTGATATTTTTTCTAAATCACTAAGTGCATATTTTGAAATTTTTCTTCATATAAAAAAATATAAAAATCACCATAAAAACATTATTACAAAACTTAATTTTATAATAATAATTTGAGATTTCATATAAAAAGTAGTATCAAAAAGAACTTTTACTCTTCAAATATCTTTATAATAATTAGAAAATATAAAGTATATTTTATTATTTTCTTTTATAAAATATCTATCTTTTAATTGTTCTGGTTCTGAATGTAGTTTTTTTGAAACTCAACCAGAACATAAAATTTCTCAATCATCTTTTATAATAATTGTGTCTTTTTCTAAAATATATTTTTCAAAAGCTTCTTTATTATCCTTATTTATTCAAAAATTATAATTTTTATTTACATCATATAAACTTTCTTTTTTTTGATCATTATACCAAATGAAAAAGTAAATTATGTTTATGAAAATTAATAAAATAATTAATGATATAAAATTAAATATTGAAAATATTAAAGAAATTCTATCAGATGTTTTTAGTTTTTTTAAGTATTTCATAATTTAGATTTTTTATAATATTATTTCTCTGATTAATTAATTTAAAATAGTAGGATTCAAAAATAAGTCTAATATAATTTATAACAAAATCAATTTTTTTCTTAAAATAAGAAAAAAATTGATTTTTTAAAATCCAATTATAATAATTTTCAAGTACTATTTATATAAAAATTTTGCAACCAATAAAAAGTTTGTATAATAAAAATAGTTTATTTTATATACAAACTTTTTATGATTAATAATATTATTGAAGATAATAGTGTTTTTATAAGACCAAATTTTTGGTTTGATTTAGAAAATACAGAAAAAAAATATGCACATGTTATAATGATTGCGACAAAACCTGATATTATAAAACAAGCACCGTTATATTTAGAACTTAAAAATAGGGGAGAATTGGTTATACTTATTCATACAGGACAACATTTTGATTATAATTTAAGTAAATGAGTTTTAGCTGAATTTTGAATGGATGTTGATATAAATTTAAATATCTATTGAAATATTCATAAAAAATATTCATTAATTGTTGAAAGACTTTGAGATTTACTTGTAGATTTTTATAATACATATAAAAAAATACCTGTTCCTTATGTTCATTGAGATACAATGACAGCTACGACAGCAGATAAAGCAGCTTTTTTAAATAAATTTGCAGTTGTGCATGTGGAAGCTTGAATAAGAACTTTTACACCAAATAAAGAATTTTATCATAAATTATTTCGAAATTTTAGTAATCAAAAATTTGATTGGGAAAAATATTATGCATCACTTCAAAATTTTGATATTTATGAAAGATGAAGTATAGAACCATATCCTGAACAATTTGATACAAGAGCAATTGAATGATCAACTTGATTTTTTGCAACACCAGTAAAATTATATCAAAAAACATTAATTGATGAATGATTTCCAAAAGAACATATAAAAGTGGTGTGAAATACAGTAGCTGATGCAATAAAATTATCAATGGAAAAAATTCCAAATTCTACTGCATTTGAAAAATTTCCAAATATGAAATGAAAACCTTTTATTTTTATAACAATTCATAGAAGAGAAAATACTCTTAAAAAGGAAAGATTTTTAGTAATATACAATGCAATAAAAAAATTAATAGAGGATTGAATTTATGTTTGTTTTTTATGACTTTATGCTTCAGAATTTGCAATTGATAATTTTTGATTAAGAGCAGATATAGAAAAATTAACTGAAAAATATAGTGATAATTTTGCTTATTGACCTGCATTAGCTCATCATGCTGAAGTTATGGATATGATAAGTAAAGCCTGAGCAGTTGTAACTGATTCTTGAAGTATGCAAGAGGAAGCAAATATTGTTTGAGTTCCATGTGTTACTGTTAGATTTTGATCAGATAGAACTGAAACAATTCTTGCTTGAACAAATATTATTGCTCCACCTATAAATTCAAAATTAATAGTAGAAATTATAAAAGGTGCTATTTGAAATAAATCAATGATTAAAAAACAACATTTATATTGAGAAAATGTATCTAAAAAAATAGTTGATGAAGTGCTTGAAATGTTAAAAAAAGATTGAAAATTATTTAAATTTGATGATGAAAGGCTTGAATTAGAACAATTTTTTGACTGGAATATAAAATAAAAAACGTTACTATCAACTGAGAATATATTTAATTAAGATAATAGCTTAATATAACAAAGGGCTAAAGCCCTCTGTTGACAAACTGATTTTAACTTTTGTGTAATATTTTGTCAACAGAGGGCTTTAGCCCTTTGAATAATTTATTTCAGTTGATAGTAAATAAAAAACAATTTTTAAATTTAAAAATTGTTTTTTATTTTATAGATTCTTTAAAAGTTTCTAATTTAGATATTGCTATTAAAAATATTTGTACTTTTTTATCATATAAATTAGTATCTTTTTTTACTATTAATCAAGAGCTATTAGTAGATAAATTCATATTTTTAATATTTTCAAGTTTTTCTTTTATTTTTAATATTGTTTTATTTAAAATTTTCTTTTTTGATTCTATATTTAATAATTTAAAAGTTTCATTATTATTTAAATTCTTAATCTTTTCATCTAGTTTCGTCTCCATTATTTTATTTATATTTTCATTTATAAAATCTTTGTGTTCTTGTATTTTTCATTCTATATTTACAACTTTTGTATTTAATATTTCTTTTTTGGCTATTATTTTTGTAGAAATATCTTTCTGTTCATTAAATATCTTTGCATCTACTTTTATATATTCAATATATTTATCTTTATATTCATTAATAATATATGGTATTAATCAATTATAAAATTTCCTTTTTTCCTCTAATAATGCCTTTTTTTCTTCAATAACTATTTTTTGTTCTTTTGCTTTTTGATATAATTCATTTTCTATTTTGGATTTATTTGAATTATATATATTTATCAAATTAGTAATTTGATTTAATTCTACAATAGTTAAATCATTTCTTAAATATGTTTTTAATTCATTATCAGTATTTAAATTTTTTAGATCATTATCTAATTCTACATAAACTTTATCTAAATAATCTATATTTTCTTTTAACTCTTTTATAGTTTTTCAATCAACATTAAAATCTAATCCATTATCATATGAATTAGTAGTTGAATAAAACGATATAGTAATTAATACTAAAAATTTATAAAAGATTTTTCTTTTCATAATTGTTATAAGTTAAAAATTAGGGAATTTATTAAAGTAATTTGGCTTTAACCTTTTTTTATTCCCTAACTAGTGAAAATATAGTAATCAAAAAATATAAATATACAAGTTTATAATGTGAAGTTTATGTGAAGATTTTAAAAGTAAATTTTAAAACTAAATCATTTTCATATATCTGATTTTATTTCATATCTCCAAGAATGTGATAAAATTATTTTACTTATTATACTTAATCATACTCATATTCATCTATAATTTATATCTCAAGTCTTTTCTATATTTCATTGATAAAATTTTTCTGTTAAAAAGGGAACTTCAGAATTTTTTATTCATTTTCAATTATCTATAAAATCGATATATTTTTTTGTAATATTAATTGTTAATAATGTATCTTTTCATGCATATTTTAAAAAATTTCAAATCACATTATGAACTACCTGTTTAAATAAATTTATATCTAATCAAATAAGTAATTTTTCATCTCAAGAAACTTTTATTCTTTGCTTATTTTCTTTCAGACTTTTTTTATGAGTTTCTACTAAATCTTTTACTAATTCTGAAATATTTTCTTCTTTTTTTACTACTAAAAGTTTTTCTCTATCACTTCTTTCATAATCCATAATCCTATTAACTAAAGATATTAATCTTTTCATTTCATCAGTTATAGATTTTAAATTTTTTTCATTAAGTTTTATAACTCAATCAAGTATTCATTCTAAATAACATTGTATTGAAGTAATAGGTGTTTTTAATTCATGAGAAATATCAGCTAATAATCTAGATCTTATTCAAGCTTGTAAATTAAGTTTTTTATTTAAATTATTTATAGATGTAATTAATAATCATATTTCATCTTTTTTATTATGATAATCTACTTCTATAGTATCTTCAGCTCAATTTATATCTTTTGAATTAATTGCATTTTTAATATTTTCAGTAGCTTTTTTTATAGGTAAAATAGTTATCCTAATAAAAATTAATAATCAAAATATTATTATAGATATAGCAATAATATTTGTAATAAGAATAGAAATAAGTATTTTATTAACAAATTTATATTCTAATGAATTTTTATTTCTCAAAGCCTCTAAAACTTTTGAAAAATTATCAGTAGGTATTATTTCTTCAATATATTTTGTTGAAATTCAGCTTTTAACTAGATAATTAATTACTATATCAATATTTTTTTGTTTAGTTAATGGTATTTTTCAATTATTATCTCATAATAATTCAAAAAACTCTATTTCTGTATCAGAAAATATACTATCTATATCATCTATAGTTTGTTTTTCTATAACATCATTTATATATTCTATAGTTATTAAATCTCTAGATTTTATTTTTTCAGAAATATAATTTTTTAAATTTGTAGAATAAAATAAATAAAATGCTATAATATTTATTGATGCAATAAATGTAATACTTATAATCAAAGAAATAATAAATTTTCTAGCTAATGTCATTATTTATAATTAAATATTAATTCTATATCATTCTCATCTAATAGTAAGAATAAAATCTTTTTTTCATACCTTTTTTCTCAAATTTTTAATATGTGTATCTACTGTTCTATCATAAATATATTTATCATATCAAATAATTTCTTTCATAATAGTATCTCTTGTAACTATTTTTCATTTTTCTAAAATAATTTTTTTTAAGATAAAATATTCATTTCAAGTCAATATTATTTTTTTTCAATCAACTTTAACTATTTTTTTATCAATATCTATTTCTACTCACTGAAGATTAATTATATAAGAATCATCTGGAATATTATTATTTCATAATCTTCTAACTATAGTGTTTATTCTAGCTAATAATTCTCTAGGAGAAAATGGTTTTGCTATATAATCATCAGCTCAATTTTCTAATCAATTTACTCTATCTAATTCACTAGATCTAGCAGTAAGCATTATAATAGGTATAACAGAAAAAGTTCTTACTTCTTTTGTAATTTCTATTCAATTTTTTCAAGGTAAATTTAAATCCAAAATAATTAAATCTGGATTTAACTCTTTTACTTTTAATACTGCATCAAATCACTCATTATGTAATTCAATTTTGAAATTAGAATTTTCTAAATATAATTTTAGAGAGGCAGAAATTCATTTATCATCTTCTATTATTAATATTTTTTTCATATTTTTAAAAATAATTTATTTGTATATCTTTTATATAATACAAATTTCTACATTTTTTTCAAATAAAATTTGCAATTTACAAAAAAAGTTATAAAATCCGTGTGTAAAAAATACCTTTTATTATTTAATATATAGATTATGGCATTTTGACCAAAGAAAAAAACATCTAAATCTAGAACTAATACTAGAACTACGAATTGGATAAAATTAACTGCTAAAAAGTTAAAAAACAGAGTAATGTTAAACAAAGAACAAAATTGACTAGCTCACTTTATGGCTGAAGATGGTACTTATAATGGTAGAACTGTTGTAAAAGCTAAGACTAAAAAAACTAAAGTGACTAGAATATAGTTATTTAAATAAAAATAACATAGATATTTTTATGTCTATGTTATTTTTTGTGATTTTTTAATTATATCTTTAATAATAATGACAAATAAAACAACCCGTAGAAAGAGTAGAAAACTATTATTTCAAGAATTATATGCTATGTCATTAAATGACTTTGATATTACATTATTCAGAAAATCATTTTTTGAAGATGTTTTTACATTTTATCCCGATGAAGATTATATTAATGAGATGGGAAAAATAGTTAGATTTTATGAACCATTTTTTATAAGTATTTTACAAAAATATACACCTAAATTCAATGTAAAAACAATGAGTTTATCATATATTTTACCTATTTATATATGTTTATCTGAAATGTTTTTTTTATCTGAAGAAATTCCTTGAAAAGTTTCAATAAATGAAGCAATAGAATTAGCAAAACTTTATTGAGATGATTCTTCTAAAAAAATTGTTAATTGAGTACTAAATAAAGTTTTTGAAAATATAGAAGAGTTAAATAAAATTAAATTAAATGATTATAGTTATATAAATGATACTTGTTTTAAAAAATTGATTTAAATTTTATAAAAAAGCAAACAAATATTGAACTGCCATTAAAAAGTAGAGTGTATTAAAAAATACACTCTACTTTTTTTATTTTTTTCTATAAAAGAAAGCTTTTAAATTTAACCTTTTTTCTTTACTTTTAAGATAAAAAAAATATTATAATTATACAAAAATAAAAAGCTTAAAGTTAAGAAATAATTTATTAATTTTAAATTTTTTATTTTTCTATAATATTTTATTATTAACTGTAAAAATGGTTATTAGAAAAAAAGCTATTCAAAACGAAGCTTTAATAGAAAAATTTGATAAATTATTGAAAACATTGGATATAAAATATAAAGATATTTCTCATTATATACTAGCTTTTATACATAGATCTGTAGTAAATGAAAAACCTGATTTTACTCCAGAACATAATGAAAGATTAGAATTTTTATGAGATGCTGTATTAGAATTAGTTATTACTAATAATTTATTTAATGATTATCCTAAAAAAACAGAATGAGAATTAACAGATATAAGAAGTGCTCTTGTTAGATGAACAAATCTTTCTAAAATAGCTAAACAATTAAATTTTGCTAATTACTTAGTATTATGAAAATGAGAAGAAATGACATGATGAAGAAAAAATGATTTTTTATTAGCAAATGTGGTTGAATCTTTAATTTGAGCAATTTATATAGATTTATGATTAGATATAACAACAAATTTTATAAATAAATATATATATCCATCAATAAATAATATTTTAGAAAATAATTTAGTAAAAGATTATAAAACTACTATACAAGAATTTGCACAAGCAGTATTTGAAATAACACCTAGTTATCGTGTATTAAATGAATCATGACTAGATCATGATAAAACTTTTGAAGTATGAGTTTATTTAAAAGATAAAATTGTTTGAAAATGAATTTGATCTAGTAAAAAGAAAGCACAAGAAAAAGCAGCAGAAGATTGATTTAATAATTTAAAAAAATAAAAATGAAATTACTTATAGTTATAATAATTTTTTTAAAACTAATATCATATTTAGTTATTTTTGATGTTATATTATCATGGTTAGTAATGTTTTGATTAAAAATAAGACCTAAATTTGTATCTGATATATTAGATCCAATATATTTATATATAAAAAAAATAATTCCTACTAATATTTGACCATTTGAATTAACTCCTATAATAATAATTTTTATTATTTATTTTATAGAGTGAACAATATATATATTATTTCCTGAAATAATTCCGGAAATAAATAACTTACTAAATTAATATATGAAAAAAAATGTTGATTATAAATTATTTTTTATTGTACTAGTTTTAATTATATTTTGAATGGTTATGATATCTTCAGTATCGGTTTATTGATCATTCAAACTTACTAATACAATGGTTTTAAAATGATTAATAGAAGAATCTTTTAATTACTTTTATGTTATTAGAAATATTATTCATGTAATAATATCTTTAATAATATTATGAATACTTACAAAAGTAAATTATTCTTTTTTTGAAAAATATTCTAAACATATATTTTGAATAGCAATATTTCTTCTTATTTTAGTACTAATTAAATGAACAACTTATAAATGAGCAACTTGATGGTTAAATATTCCTTGATTACCATTTGATATTCAACCGACAGAATTTTTAAAACTATCATTAGTTATATTTTTTGCAACATTCTTAAAAAAATATAAATGATATCTTACAAGTTTTAAATATTGATATCTACCATTTATGTGATTTTTATTATTAGTAACACTATTAGTATGATTACAACCTGATTTTTGAACTATAATGGTAATAGTACCTGTTTCTATAATTATGTATTTTTATGCTTGAATGAATATAAAACATTTATTAGTAACTATTTGATTATGAATTATTCTTATTTTATCTGTTTATTCAGCAGGGGAATATGATAAAGAAACTTGAAAAAATATAAATAAATTTTGATATATAAGACAAAGAATAGATAATTTTTTAGATGATAATGAAGAATCTATAAAAAATAAAACTATTAATTATCAAACAGAACAAGCTTTAATAGCAATTTGAAGCTGATGAATTAAATGATTATGATTTTGATGATCTATACAAAAATTTTGATATTTACCAGAAGTACAATGAGATTTCATTTTTTCCGTTATAATTGAAGAATTATGATTTATATGATGATTAGTTTTAACATTATTATATATGTATATTTGATATAGATGATTTTATATAGCTTCAAGAGTATCTGAATTATTTGGAAAATTTGTTGCTGTATGAATATCATCACGGATATTAATACAAGCATTTATAAATATATGAGTTAATTTAAATATAGTACCTCTTACTTGAATTACACTACCTTTTATAAGTTATTGATGATCTTCTTTATTATCATTAACAATTTGATTAGCTATATTATTAAATATTTCTAGAAATATTGATAACGAACAAAAATTTTCTAGATTAAATAGAAATAATATGATATTTTAAAATTATTTAATTTAACCTATCCTTAAATTCCTTTTTTTAATTCTTAATGGAAGGAGACTACAATTTTTAGCCTCTTTCCTAACAAGGAGAGAGAATTTAAGAGAGAGGTATTTTTCACTATTATGAATGAAAATGTAACTCCTGCAATGATTCAATATTATGAAATGAAAGAACAGTATAAAGATTGTATACTTTTTTTTAGAATGTGAGATTTTTATGAAATGTTTGATGAAGATGCACATATAGCACACAAAATTTTATGAATAGCTATTACATCAAGAAATAAAAATTCTTCTAAACCTACACCACTCGCATGAATACCTTTTCATGCAAAAGAAAAATATTTACCATTATTAATAAAATCTTGATATAAAGTAGCATTTGCTGAACAAGTATCTGATCCAAAACTAAAATGAATAGTAAAAAGGGAAGTAATTAGAGTTGTTACTCCTTCGACATTGAGTTTAGAATGAGATATTTATGATTTAGATAATTGAAATAATTATATTATTTCAATAGTTGAAGAGAATTGAATATATTGAATAAGTCAATTAGATTTATGAAATAATAAATGGTCTACTTGAGAATTTAATAATTTTAATAATTTAAAAACAGAATTATATAAACTTTCTCCTAAAGAAGTAGTTTTAGAAAAAAAATTATTTTGAAATAATGAATTAAAAGAAGTTCTTGAAAAAAAATTCTCATTAAATATTTATTATTTTGAACAAAAAGAAGAAATAAAACTAAAACTTTTAAATCATTTTCATGTAAAAAATCTTGAATGATATTGAATAGAAAATAAATTATTAGCTCAAAAATCTAGTGGAATGTTACTTGAATATTTAGAAACTAATCAAAAAACTAAGCTAAATTTTTTAAAAAGTATTTCATATATCAGTTATGATTCATATATGAATTTAGATGAATCCACAATTAATAATCTGGACTTAATATATAATTTTTCTACTAAATCATCTACTATTTGAACTTTATTTTGAGTATTAAATCAAACAAAAACATCAATGGGTTCAAGTTTTTTAAGAGAACAAATCATTAAACCATTAAATAATATAGATGAAATACAAAAAAGATTAAATTTTATAGAAGAATTTACAAAGAATAAAATTTTATTAGATAAAATAAGATATAAATTAGAATATGTATCAAATATAAATACTATACTAAATAGGCTTGCTTTAAATAGAGCTAATCCTCGAGATTTATTAAATCTAAAAAAATCTCTTCAATCTATTATTGAAATATATGAAATAATAGAAAATGAATGAAGTGATAAACTAAAACAAATAATAATATAAAAATATGATATATCTATTTACATGAAATTCTGATTTTTTAGTAAAAGAAAAAGTAAAATCTTGGAAAGATCATTTTATCTCAAAATATTGAGATTTTAATATAATACATATTAAAAATATTGAAACTGTAGATAATAATTTTCTTACACTAAATATTACATCTACTAGTTTTTTAGCTGAAAAAAAATTGATAATAATAGATATAGAAACAAAAAATGAAAAAAATGATATTATAAAAAATAATTGAAAAACAAATCAAAAAGAAGAAAACTTAAATCAAAAAGAAGAATTATTAATAAAATTATTATCAAATATTCCTGAAGATAATATTATTCTTATAAATATTATAAATCCTGACAAAAGAACAAAGTTTTATAAATTTTTATTAAAGGTAGCAGAAATAAAAGAATTTAATACAAATAATGAAAATTTATTTTCATTAATTTCAAATAAATATAAAAATAAAATATCAACTACTGCACTCAATACATTAATTACTTATAAATCATATAATTTAAGTAAAATAATATCCGAAATAGAAAAATTATTAATTATTTTTGACTATATAGATAAAAAAGAAATAGTTGAAAATATAATACCTGAACTAGAAGTAAGTATATTTTTAATTATAGATGATTTATTTAATAAAAATTTATTAGAAGCAATAAAAAAAATAAATATAACTCTTGATGATACTAATATTTATGCATTTTATAATAATTTATTAGCAAATATTAGAACAAACATATATATATATCATCTTAAATATTTATGAAAAAAAACAGCAGAAATATCTCAAATACTAGATTTACAAAAAAGAAGTTTTTTAATAGATAAAAAGTATAAAATAAGCTATAATGAATTGAAAAAATTTTATATTAGATTATTAAATGTAGATAAAAAAATGAAATCTTGAAATCTGATATGAACTCAAGATTCTGATTTTAAATATGAATTAGAAAATGTGATATTAAAAATAGTAAATAACTAAAAAAATATTTTGATAAAAATCAAAATATTTTTTTTAAATTTATTGTTCAATCCGGCCTCAATCTTGACATTTCCAAGTACTATATTTTGTTCATAATTCAGAACAATTATATGTGCCTCAAATTGTATATAAATCTTTAATTTGTTAATGATAAGTATTACATGTAAGAAGAGGTCTTTGTACAGCAGGTTCAGAATTTTTTCTGTTGTATTTAAAAGAGCCATTTTTCTTTTTTTTAAAATTAAAAAAAAGAAAAATAAAAAGTAAAAATTATTTAAAATTTTTACTTTTTATTTCACTTTCTCACTTTCAAAACTTTCTATATTTCTATCCTCAAAACTAAAGTTTATTCATATAATAAATATTTCTTTTTCTTCTAGCATATATTTCTCTACATAATTTCTTTCTTTTATCTGTTCTAATGCTTTTAATCCTGTTTTTTTTACTTTAAATTCTATTACATATATATAATCTTCTATCTTTATTGTTAAGTCTATTCTTCATTCATTTGTTATATCTTCTTGGATTACTTCCATTCACATTGAAAACAAAAATGAATAAAATACACTTACATAGTATCATTCATATTTAGCTATATGTTCTACATTTGAATAAGCTATATTTGCATATATAACTTTTAGATATTTTATCAAATCTTCTACATTTCAAGTCATTAAAGCTTCATATATTGGTTTTGTCCTCTTTATATATTGTACTGAATCAAAGGCTTGTAAATAATCTGATATAATATATTCATTTAAACTTGTTCTTATTTCTCTATTTGGTATTTGTAATTTATATGTATTTCTTCATTGTACATTTTTATGTTCTTTGATTGTTAGATATCCTGTTTGAAATAATAGTGTTTCTATCTTTATCTTTTCTATATCAAAGCTTCACATTATCTCTTCTCATAATTCTAGAT
>DIUG01000073.1 GCA_002422305.1 Patescibacteria group bacterium UBA6164
CAAAATGTATTATACTTTCTATGAGATTTTTAAAATATTATTTGACTATTTTAGTTATAAAATAATAATATAAATAAAAAATATTATTAGCATTTTTATAAAATATGAATTTTAAAATTAGATTTATTCTTGTTTCAATTGTTATATCTTTAGTTGGTTTTCTAAGTTGGTTATATATTGATAAAAAAAATAATAAAATAATGTTAAATAATAATAATTTAATCTTAAAAAATAATGATAAAACAGAAAAAATAATTGATAAAAATATACAAAATGAATTATCTGAAAAAATAAAATCAGATTTTATAAATTATTTTGATAAATATCTTATTCAAAAATGAGATACTATGTCAAAAATTGCAAGAGATCATGGTATTTCAAATTTTGAAGATTTAATAGTATTAAATTCATTATTATGAGTAGAATTTAAATATAAAAACGGAAATAAAAATTCTGTTATTTTACAAATTTGATATAAAATGTATGTTCCTAAGTATGGTATGTTGTGAATTATAAATAATAAAGTGGATCAATTAAAAAAAATTCAATATACATTGGAATTGAATAATAAAATAAATTCTGACATTGCTATAGATGTATGAAAATTGTGAGAAGAATTATATCCAAATATGGTACAATGAGTGTGAATTGAAAAAATGCTTAAGTGATTTATAAATACTCAAAAACAAGAATTTGATCCATATTTTCCTCGTATAGTTGATATTAGATGGCAAAATGCTGTTAGTTGTGCAAATTTAATTCGTACATTACTTTCATATAGTGTAAATAAACAGAAATTAACAGATAAAGAAAAATTATTTTTTCAAGCACAATGACTAGATGCCTGGATATTACCATTAGCATTAAAAGAAATTTGATATGTACAAAAATTTAATTTGATGAATCATTTTTCTGAATATTTAGTTTGAACATCTAATCCTATATTAGCTGAAAATCAAAAAAGTTATGATAATGATATTATAAAAGTATGAAAATATTTAGAAACTAATTGAATAGTATGATCTATATTACCGTTTTATTTTAGATATAGTGATTATACAAAAATTGTAGCTAGTTATAATAGAAATAAAGAAGAAAAGCATTATAATACTCATCAATCTGTTTTAGCTTGAATTGATACCATTTCATTTGAAGCAAGAAAAGTTTGATATGTAAGAGGTGGGCAAATTATTAAATTTGATGATTTAGAAACAAAAGAAATGACGGTTTTTGATTTTTTAACAAGCTTTGTTCAACAAAGATGAGATTATTGAGTTTGATCATTAATGAATTGAACTAAAAAAGTTGTCCAAGATAATTTACATATATTTCATAGTTTGGTAAACATAAAAGTTAATTGAAAACAAATTGATTTATCTAAAGAATTTAAGAAAGATAAAGAGAAAATGTTTAAAATAAAACCAGATGACAAAATTGAAATTTATTGACCTATTATGATAGATGGTATTCATATGTTAAGTTCACCAGATATATCGAGAAGAATAAATATGAATGCTAGAACTAGATTTTATTTTGAATTTATAATTATTTGAAAATTTTTACAAAGTGAGTTATTAGAACCACAAGAAAATGTATTATGAATAGGGGTTAAAAATGATGATATAATATGAGAATTAGATGTGAAAGGAGTTTATTCTATTAATGTATGAGATACAGTAGAAAAAGCAATAAAAGATAAAGTTTTAAAATATGAAAAAGATAGTTTTGATAATTTAGATAAAAATAGTGATAACTATGATTTAAATTATAAAAAATTATTAGATTATTATTATTCTCAACAAATTAAAGCATTGAAAATGGCTTGATATATGCAAAGTGAAAATAATATAAATCCTAGCTCTTTTAATATAAATGCACCAATTCCATATTTTGATAATAATAATATTAGTAAGGTTTTTACTAAATATGTTTCTAATATGAAAAATGATATAATTATTTGAAATACAGATATTTATATGATTAAAAATTTTGTACAAGTTACAACTTTTCCATTAGATTCTTATAAAACTTTATTGAATAGAATAATAGATGAGTTAAAAATTTATTTTAGTAATAATAATTATTTATTAATAGATAATTTATCAGAAAATTCATATTCTAGTATAGATTTATTTTTAGAATTTAATGAATTACAACAAAGAAAATTTTTAGATATATTTTTAAATAAATCACAAAAAACAAAAAAAATAGTTTCAACAGATTTTTTAAATGGTAAGATATCAGAGTGAATAACTATGGTTTTAAGTTTAAATGAAGTAAATAAAATTATTTATGATATTGCAAAAGAAACATACACTCCAAATTTGAATTTGAATCCAGTTGATGAATTTTCTATAGATTTAGTAATAAAATTAGATCAAAATAGGAATGTTATAGAAAATATATTGTATATGGAAAGTTATATTCCTACTTGAAGTTATTGAATAAGAAGATTAGTAAAACAATTTTTAGAAAATAATAGTTTTTTACAACAAAGTATTAATATTTTTTGAAAAAGATTTGGTTCTAAAATAACTTCTTATTGAGATTTTCAATTAAGACTTTCAAATTTATATAAATGAATAAATGAAGAATGATTAAATAAAGATCAATTATTAAAAGCTTTTTCATATTTGAAAACTAATAAATTTGAAGATTATGTTGTTACACTAGATAGTATAAGTAAAAGAAGAGTGAAATATGATTTAGAAATAGTGAATGATATAAATATTTTGTTACTTGATTATGAGAATGTAGATGAAAAAACTAAAAAAGATTATAGGGAAGATATAGTTTCAAAATTACAAAAAATATTAGTTTTAGATGATTGAACATGAAGAAATATAGTTTGAAAGATTATTTGAGTCTCACTTTTAAATGATAAAATTAATCTACATTTTCAAAAACTTAATTGAATATTACAGGCTTCTTGAGAAAATTTAAGTAATATTTATAATGATTCTCAAAGTATGGAAAGTTATGAAAAATTAACAATTTTAATTAATAATTTATGAGAATTAAAAGTAGTATATTGATTAGCTGAAAATTATTTTATTAGGATTTTTGATATAATTTCTAATAAAATATGAAAAAAATATGAATATCCTAAATTAAAAACAACTTCTACATTATGACATTTTGTTTATTGAAAAAATACATTTTTAAATAATTTATTAGTTTACAAAGATATTATATGAAATATGAGAATTGATTTAAAAAATACTTATGATACTAAAGATGCTAAATATTTATTAATTAATTCTACATTGACTAATTTAGAACAAATTATAGATTGATTTTATTATGAAGATGATAATAGATGAAATATAGTAAAAATATATGATTTTTTCAAAAATACAAAAATAAAAGAATCATTAGTTTTACTTAATGATTGAAATGATGCTAATTTAATTACTTCAATTTTACCATTAAAATCTGAATTTGTTGGAATTAATTTTAGGTATGTATTTTTTAGATATATAAATAATAGATCTATAGAAAGAAAATGACCTTGATTTATTAGTAAAATAGTTTCTTTATTAAGATAATCTGTAATAAAATAAAAACTTAAACAATAATTTACCACACCAAAAGCGGAATAGATAAAAAACACTAAATATTTTTAAGATGATTTCTGTATTGAGCAGGAGTCATCTTTTTTTTGTTCCATTGAAAATGATGATTATTATAATAGAATATATAATTTTTAATCTTTTTTTTAACTCTGCTTAAAAATTTGTTATTTTTCTAATTTTTAGTAAAATCTTTCTATTAAAAAATACCATTAAAGCTTAACTTAATGGTATTGGCTTTAGCTATTTGTTGTATTAAGGCATTATATTAATTAAATATACTCACAGTTGTTAGTAGAAAAAAATCCCGTTTTTTTACTCATAAATTTCTTCTTCTATATCAGAAACATCGACACCATTTTGTTTTGCTTTAGAAATTTCTTCTATAATTTTATCAAAAGTGAAAGATGAATTTAATTCTCATTCTCTTATATGTCTTATCATAAATTTGATTTTAGATCTTTCTAGTTCATTATACAATTCTTTCATTCTATTAGAAAGATAATTATGATCGACTTCAATTTCTTTTGATAATTTTTCATATTCAGTTTCAATTTTACTGATATCAAAAAGATATTTATCTTCATCATTTTTTATTTGTTCCATTATATTGTCAAAATCTTTATTAAACAAAATAATTCTAAAATCTAAAACTTGTTTATCTAAAGAATCTACATTTATTCATTTTGTTCTAGCTAAATCTATTTTTGTATTTATTTCATCTAGTTTATTTATTGAGTTTGGTTCTTTATGTTCAGACATTTTTTTTATATCATAATATATTTCTTCTAATAAATTTAGTGAATAATCTCATTTTTGTTCTAAATCTAGAATATTATTTTTAATCATATTTTTAATCATTATTTATATTAATTATTAAAATTTTACCATAAAAATAAAAGTAATACAATTTTTTGTATTACTTTTATTTTTTTAAACTTCTCATCTAGTTATCATAGCATTAAGTACTTTCTTTATTGCTATAACATAAGCTCATTTTCTTAAATTTGAATTTAATTCTACAGATTTATTATAAACTTCTTGAGTAGCATAAATTATTTTAACTCTTAATTTTTCATCTATTTCTTCTTCAGTCCAATAAAAATTTGTATTATTTTGTATTTGTTCAAAATAGGATACTATAACTCATCAAGCATTAGCTAATATATCAGGAATTACAGTTATTCATTTTGAAAATAATATTTCATCAGCTTCAGGTGTAGTTGGTCAATTTGCTAATTCTAATATTAAATTAGCTTTTATATTATTAGCATTTAAGCTAGTTATTTGATTTTCTAATGCAGCAGGAATAAGTATATCGCAATCTTTTTCTAGTAGATCTCAATTATGTATCTTTTCAGCATCAATATATTCATTAACGGATTTATTATTAGATTTTAAATCAATTATTTTATCAATTATCAATCATTTTTCATTATATATTCATCAATTAGAATCTGAAATTCATATAATATTAGCTCATAATAATCAAAGTAGTTTTGCAATAGTTAATCATGCATTTCAAGCTCATTGTATGATGATTTTTTTTCATTTTAAATTATATCATTTTATTTCTAATAATTTTTGTAAAACATATACTCATCATTGTGCAGTTGCAGTAGCTCTTCATTTTGAACCTCATACAGTTAATGGTTTTCAAGTAAAACTTCAAGGTGAATATATTCAAGTAAGTTTTGAATATTCATCCATCATCCAAGCCATTATTTGAGGAGTAGTATTTACATCTGGTGCAGGTATATCTTGTTCAGGTCATAAATATTTATATAATTCTCTTACATATCATCTAGATAATCTTTCTAACTCTCAAAATGATAATTTTTTAGGATCTACAATAATTCATCATTTTCATCATCAAAGAGGTATATCAACCACGGAACATTTAAAAGTCATCCACATAGAAAGAGCTTTTACTTCATCTATATTTACATCTTGATGAAATCTTATTCATCACTTAAAAGGACCTCTAGAATCGTTATGTTGAGATCTATATCATACAAAAGTTTTTATAGTTCAATCATCCATTCTAATAGGAATATTTATTTCAATTATTCTTTTAGGAAATAAAATCAATTCATAATTATTTATATCATATTTATTCTCTCAGAATAAATTAAATACTTGTTTTATTTGTTTTTGAGCATTTAAAAAAGGATTTATTGTGTTGTTTATTTCGTTCATAAAAATTATTAATAGTAAAAATATATGTTTATAAATATATATAGCAATAAAAAATAAGAATTAAAAATCTTATTGATCAAGTTTTCATATTCTAGCAATACTATAATTTCAAGTTTCAGTATCTAAATTATAAATATTAAATTCTGTATCTATATCAAATCCAGATTTTCTATATGCAAAATTTATACTAATAGATCAGTTAGGAGAATAATTTCTATGAAATACATTTTCAGGCCATCATAAAATTCATTGTCATTCAAAAATTACTTCATTGTTCCATTTGATTTTATCATTTGAAATTTCAAATATTTCAATTTTTCAATGTTTTTTTGTATATAATTCTACAAATCTATTACCAGAAATAGTTAGTAGATTGTCTTCTTGATATTTATGCATATACCAATGATTTCATTTTCAGTTAACTTTTCAAGGTGATACTGCTCCAGAATCATGTTTTACTAAATCTATTCAATTAAAATCTTCAAAAAGTGGAATTGTTTTAAAATCTACTTTTTCTGTATGTCTCATATTATTGAGTGGAATAATATAAAACAATCATTTTATTTCTTTAATTATTAAATTTTCTTTATTTTGTAATGCTTTAATCATTTTTTATTATTAAATAATATTATAAAAATAATTTTAACACATTAAATTAAATAAAGCTAAAAAATAAATACTATTTATAAATTTTGTATTTACCAAATTTAATATATTCTTCTTTATTTGTTTTTGATTTAATATTTTTGAAAAATATTAAAATATTTATTCATATAAAGATAAATAATCATCATATTAAATATGCTAAAATAGCAGGTGCTAATATAATAATAACTCAAAAGATTATTAGTATTATTGAAATTTTTTTCATAACATTGTTTATTAATTAAATATATTATTTTCATTTTTTTAGTCTATTGTCATTTTACTATCCTTTATATCTGCTCAAAGTCATTGTAATTTTTCTACAAAATTTTCATATCATCTATATATGTATTCTACATTTGTTATTTTAGTTTCTCAATTAGCTATAAGTCATGCTATAACCATTGCAGCTCATGCTCTTAAATCCCAAGAAGTAACTGTCGATCATCATTTTAAATTATTTGGACCAAAAATTAAAGCTTCATGAGGATTCATTATAGCGATATTTCCTTTCATTTTTTCTAACTCTACTAAAAAATTAAGTCTTCATTCAAATAAAACTTCATGAATTTTACTTATTCATTCAGCTTGAGACATTAAAATAGCAAATGGTGATTGTAAATCTGTAGGAAAGGCTGGAAAAATATTAGTTTGAATAGATATTGAGTTTAATTTATTTGCTTTAAATACTCTAAGTGTATCATTTCATAAATCTTTTACTTTTACTCAAGCTTCTTTTAATTTTTCTATAAATGTATATAAATCATTTATTCTAGCATTTTCTATATCTATATATTCATTAGATGCTAGTGCTCAAATAATCATATAAGTTCAAGATTCTATATAATCTGTAACTATTTCAAACTCTATTTTTGTTTTTAATAATTTTACTCAAGTAATAATTATTTCATGATTATATCTTATTTTTATATCTGCTCATGCTTTTCTTAAAAAGTCTATTAAATTTATTACATGAGGTTCTATTGCAGAATTTTTTATAATAGTTTTACCTTGTCTTAAAACATTTGCAACTATTAGATTTTCAGTAGAACTTACTCAAAAACCTGCATTAAGTATTTTTTCTCAAAATTGTAGTGTTCAGCTTAATATTATTTCTTCTCAATCAAATTTTGAATTATATCAAATAGCTTCCAATCAATTTAGATGAGCATCAATAGGCCTTTTTCCTATACTACAACCTCAAGGAAAGGGTATTTTTATATCTCAAAAATAATGTAGAAGAGGAGATAAAAGAAAAATAGATGATCTAATTTTTTTAATTTTATCAAAATTTAGATTTTTATTTGTTATATTTGTTGTATCTAAATTTAAAGAATTTCATTCCCAATTATATTTTACTCAAATTCATTCTAAAATATCTAAAAATGTATTTACATCTCATATTTTTGGAACTTTATCAAGTTTTATTTTTCATTTTATAAGTAATGATGCTCATAAAATAGGTAAAGCCGCATTTTTTGATCAACTTACACTAATTACTCAACTTAATTTATTTTGTCATTTTACTACTAACATATTTTTATTTTTATTATTTTTAAATAGTGTATAAATTATATCATTTTTACTTTAAAAGCAATTTTAAAAATATTTTTTATTTATTACTTTTAATATTTATTAAAGGTAATATTTATTAAAATTATTTACTTTTATAATTTTAATTATAAAATATGTTTTTAGATTATTTTAACTTTTAAAAATTAATATGAAAATAAAAAATGAAAAAATAAAATTATTTTTCACAAAAATATTTATTTTAATAAAATCTATTATAAAAATAATTTTATTTATAATAGATAAAATATATTTAGCTATATTTATAATTTTTATGTTTATATGATTTGCATGGTGGAGTTCTCAAACACCCTCATTATATAGACATTGGAATGAAACAGAAAATATATTACCAAATATTTCTTTTAATACTTGAAGTATAAATATTGAAAATATAAGAAATTTTGAACATATAACAGAAACAGAATCAATTAAAAATTATTATGATGATAATTTTGAGTTTGATAAATTAGAAAGTGTATATTATATAATAGAACCATTTTCTGATTATGATTGACCAGCACATACCATGTTGTCATTTTGATTTTCTGACTGAAGATTTCTGACTATATCAGCAGAAATAAGAAAAGAAAAATGAGAATCATTTGATGCATTTTTATGAATAATGAATCAATATGAAATGGTTTATATAGTATGAAATGAAAATGATTTAGTAAAACTCCGTGCAAATATTAGAAAAGATATAGTTAGAATGTATCCTATAAAAGTAGATAAATCTCAAATAAGAGAATTGTTTATTTCTGTTTTACATAGAGCCGATAAATTAACAAAAGAACCAGAATTTTATAATACTTTATGGAATACTTGTACCACAAGTATATTAAAACATGTTAATAGTTTAAGAAAAGATAAAATATCTTGATTTGATATAAAAGTATTATTACCTTCAAATTCTGATAAAATAGCTTATGATTTATGATTAATTGATACAGAATTATCACTTGAAGAAGCAAGAGAATATTATAAAATAAATAGTTTATCTGAAAAATTTAAAGATGATATTGATTATGAAAAAAAAATAAGAAGAGAAAGAAAGTAAAAAAATAAAAAAAATGAAATATTAGATTTCTAAAAATAACTCTATTACTGAAAGTGGATATAAAAAAATATTAATAAATTTTATTTATTAATATTTTTTTATATATTCAATTTTGATTTTATAATATTTTATGTATAATTTTTTTATTAAAAATTAAAATAATATATAAACAAAAAAAAATGTTTGAAATAAGTTCAAAAAAAGTAGATTTTAAAAAAAGTAATATATTAATAAAAAGAAATATAAATTTAGATGTTAATCTAGATTGTTTTATACTAATTAGTACAAATGATGCTAATTTTGGAGATTTACTACTCAATAATATATTAGAATTTATTATTGATAAAATTTGAAAAAATAATGCTTACAATGATTTTAGTATAACTTTAGAAAGTATAAATTCTTTTATAAAAAAATGGGAAAAAGATTCGGAAAAAGATATTAAAAATGATATTATAATATCACTTTTAAATGATAATAATTTTATATTTTCAAATATTTGAAAATCATCTTGTTATTTATTAAATAATAAAAATGAAGTTATTGAACTAACTAATAAAGAAGATAATAAAAAATATTTTAATTATCTATCTAGTTGAGATTTATTAAATAATGAGATAATAATTTCATCAACTAAGAGATTATTAAATTATTTATCAAATAGTGATTTAATTGATTGACTTGTTTTATCAGAAGATATAAAAATTTTTAATAAAAATATTTATAATATTCTTTTGAGTGAATTATTAGAAGAAAATGTTTTAGTAAGTTCTATAAAATATAACTCATTGGAAAATACTAATAAGTTAAAAAAAATAGATTTAGTAAAAGAACAATTAATAAAAGCACTAGATAATAATTTATCTAAAAATATAATATGATATCTGCTTGTATTAAAAGATAAAATAAACTCTCAATCAAAAATGATTAAAAATATAATATTATTAACTTGAATAACTGTATCTATAATTTTTTTATATTCTATACTTTCAACAGTTGTTTGAATAACTACTCAAAATGAAAATAGAGATTTAGCAAAAGAAAGTATAATAAAAGCTAGAACATATTTAAGAATTGCATCTGAAAATGTTGGAAATTCTGAAGTATTTTCTTTAAATATTACTAAAACTGAAGATTTATTAAAATTAGTTAAAGATGAACAAATATTTTTAACTGATATAGCAAAAATAAATGATGATATAAATATATTAAAAAAACAATTTAACAAAATAGAAATTTTTGAAGAAACTACTGAAAATATTTTATATAAATGAGAAATTGTAGCACCTGTAAAAATTTTAAAAAATAATCTTAAAACTTATATTATAACTGCTAAATGAGTAGTCTGACCTATTATACCAAATTCAATTCCTAAAACTTATATTTTTAGTTCTTTGTGAGAAAGTGAAAATTTTATAGATGCAACTTTTATATGAGAAAATATGTATTTATTAACAAACTCTTCAAAAGTAGTACAATTTACAAAGAATTGATATTTAAGTTATGTTGATGTTTCTTGACAAATTACTTGGTGACAATCAAAAGAAATACTATCTTTTTGACAAAACCTTTATTTACTTTGAGATGATAATCAAATATATAAACATTCTACTTCTTGATGAAAATTTAAAGCTGGAACAAAATATTTTAAAGATGAAGATTTAAAACAAATATGAGAAATATTATCTATAGATATAGATTGATGATTTTATATTCTTAAGAAAGATTTAACAATCATAAAATTTTTCTCAAATCCATATAGATTAGAAAAATTAATGATAAATAAATTACCTGAAAATTATACAATTGAAAAAGAGGGGGCTATAATTGATTTAAAGGCTAGATCAGATTTAAATTATGTATATATGTTATTAAATAATAAAATATGGGTACTTAAACCAAATACAACTGATTATAAAAGCACAAAAAGTTTAACATATGTATGACAAATAGAGTGAGAAAAACAAATAATAAAAGATTTTTATGTAAATCGTGATTGAGAAATAGTTATTTTAAATGATACATGAATATTTTTAATAAATTATGAAATAAGTGATGATAGATTACTTATAAGATAGAAAATATAAAAAAAACTAAAAATTAATTGAAATTTTTAGTTTTTTTTATATTATTAATAATAATAAAATTTTGCTTAATTTTCTTATTTATGAATTGAAAAAAATGATTTACATTAATAGAATTAATGATATCTATTACAATATTAGTTATTTTGACTATGGTGAGTTATGCACCATATAGTTATTATCAAAATAAAGCTAGTTTAAAGATTACAACAAGAGAAGTATCACAATTATTGTATGAATCTAGAAATATGGCTATAAATTGAGCTATAGATAATAATTCAAATGTTTCAATATGAGTATATTTTGATACTAATAGTATATCAAATAATATAGTAAAAGTATTTTCTTATCCTCATGATGTAAATACTTTAAATATATTAAATAATGAGTGATGAGATGTTAAATTATTAAAAACTTTGATTTTAAAAAAATGAATTGCTATAGATTATTTACATGGTAACCCAAATATACTTTTTTTCTTTAATTCTATAACTTGAGAATTAACTTATTATAGTTGGAATGGATATACTAGAAATAGGATAGAAGATGATCAAATATCTATTAATTTTTCATTTAAATGATCTACTTCTCCAAATTTAAATAGAACTATAAATTATTTTACAAATACAAATATAATTGATTATTAAATCTATGAATACAATTAATAATAAAAGAGAGGCTTTTTCTATTATTGAAATATTAGTTTGAATATTTATTTTTTCATTATGAATAACTAGTGTTTATGCTATTATTTCATCTACTTTGAGAATTAATGATTTTAATAAAAACTATATAATAGCTTCTAATTTAGCAAATGAACAAATAGAGCTTTTTAGAAATATTAGAGATAGTAATTATAATGAAATAAAAAAATATAATCAAATAAATCCATCTTCAAATAATTATGATAATGTTTTTGAGTTTTGAAAAAAATATAAAATAGAAAATAATTATTCTGATAGTTCTACTTTTCCTATATCTGTAATAGATATAACATCTTGATTTGAAGAATGAAAAAATAAATTGGATTCTAGTTCTATGCAAAGCTATATTTTATGTTTAGATAGTTTAAATCGATATACATATGATTGTAGTGATCCTGGTAGTAAAAAAACAAAATTTTATAAATATATAAGTTTAGAAAAAGTTCAATACAAAGACTGATGAGATATAAAAGATATAACCGAAGCCTATTTACTTAAATCAAAAGTTATTTGGTACATTAAATGATATCATGAATTTGAATTGAAGGCTGTTATAGCAGACTGGAAAAGATTATAAATAATTAATAATTACTAATGAATAATTCAAAAATTAATATAAATGCATTTACATTGGTAGAAGTTGTAGTATCAATAGTTATTTTTTCTATTATGTTCATATCTATAGTTTGGATATATATAATAAGTATAGATATAAATTTAAAATCGGATATTAATAGGATAATGCAAGAAAATTTAAAAAATGTTTCAACTAAAATATCTGAAGACATAAAAAAAGAATGAATAGTATGAATTTCATCTGATACAATTGATAATTGTGATTTTATAATGTGATCAAATAATTATAAAGTTTGAGATAAGCTTTGTACTAATTCTTGAAACAAATATTATTTATCAAAAAAGCATATAATTTCTGGAGAATATTTAAGAGTTTCTCCTTCTGAATGTACTTGAATAAATGATAATTGTGCTATTGCAATGTGACCAAATGAACCATTGACAAACAGTTATGTTTCAATTAAGGAATTAAAATTTTATTTATCTAGTGATTATGTTCCAAAGTTAACAATGAATATAGTTTTACAACCTTCTATTAAAAAATGAGTAAAACCAGACTTAATAAAAGAAAGTAAAATAATTTTTCAAACTACAATTAGTGAAAGACCATTTTAAAAAAAATTAATTAAATAATCTATCAATAATAAAATGAAATTAATAAAAAATAATTGATGATATTCGGTAATAATAGTCTTACTTATAATCGGTTTTTTGCTTTTTTTGTGAATTTGAATATTTAATTTAGTATTAAATGATTTAAAAGATAATAGAGCAATGTGAGATAATATAAAATCCTATGTATGAGCAGAGTCTGCTAGTGAACTTGCATTATTACAAATTAAAAAAAATTGATATGCATATTATGATAAATTAGATCATAATATAAATAATCGTTCTATAGTATTATCTGATAATCCTTTAGATATTAGTGCTTTTAAATCTAGCAAGGATGTTTTTATTTCATATGATATATGATCAAAGGTAAACTCATATGAGTGAAATTTAAAATCTTTGGAATATGATATCGTACCTCTTTTTTATATAAATGATATTTGAGAACAAAAGATAAATAAATTGACTTTTTCAATAAGTACTTGAAATGAATCTGATTTAGCATGGAATTTAATATGAAGTAATACTTGACTTTCTTGAACCGGAACAAATACTATTTGAGTTAAAAAAACAGTTTCAAGTAATAGTTTTAAATATGAAAAAGAAGATATAAATACTTTTCTATTAAGTTCAAATACTAATTATTTAGTTTTATTTAATTCATGAAATTCTTGAGAAATTAAATATAAAATTGAATCTCCAAAAACAGATGAGTATTTTTCAAAACCTAGAACTTCCATTATATCGTCAGCACAAGTTTGAAAATATAAGCAAAATTTAAATGTAGACTTGAATAATACAGAATATTTGAATATATTAAAATACTCTATATTTAGTAATTAGAATACTTATGATAAGCCATTATTTTGTTAAATAATTATAAAAAGATATTTGATAAAATATCTTTTTAGCTTATATAAGGTAAAAAAATAAAAAAAAATTTGCATATTCTTTAAAGATTGCTAAAATACAATTGTTTTATATTTATAAATAATTTTATTATGAAAAAACAAGATTTTATTAAAGCCGTAGCTGCTATGGCTGGTTTGAGCCAAGATGCTGTTTCTAAGACATTGACTTCTATTATAGATGTTGTTACTTCTGAATTAAAAGCTGGTAGTGAAGTTAATATTACAGGTTTTGGTGCTTTTAAAGTATCAACTAGATCTGCTAGAAATTGAGTTAATCCTAGAACTTGAGAATCTATTAAAATTCCTTCTATGAATTCTCCGGTTTTTAGAGCTGGAAAAACTCTTAAAGAAGCTGTTAGATAATCTTTTAGAAAGTGTTTTTTAAAAAATCTAAGTTTTTCTTAGATTTTTTTTGATTTTTTATTATATAAATGTTATAATTATTTCAAATAGTAATTAGTCATTATTTATTTATGAATGTAGTAAATATAAGTAATCTTCCGCATCATTTTAATATAAATAATTTTATATCTGAGAGAATCGAAAATTCGAGTATTGATATAGAGTTTATTTATGTTTCCAATTTCAAAAATACAAAGATTTTGAGAGATTTTGTTGAGGTTATTTCCTTACAATTATGATTACCTAGAAATGAAATACCATTGTTTATTTTAATAGTTGATGAATTAAATAATAATGCAATAGAATATTGAACTGAAAAATGATGAAAAAATAAACTTAGATTTAAATGTGTTAGAAATAATAATTCTGTACATATTAATATTGAAGTAGAGGATACTTGAAAATGAAATAAACATAAAACAGCATTAGAAATGGAAACACTAAGAGCTCATCAATTAAAACTTTGATATGGTATTCATAAGTCTATTAGATGAAGAGGTTTATTCATGATAATAGTAAAAACTGTTAATAGATTATATTTTAAAGATACAAAAAATTGATGATTAATAGTATGAATTAAAAAAGTAATAAAAATATAAAAAGTATTTANNTAAATACTTTTTATATTTTTATTACATTTAACTATTTCTTCAATAGGACAATAAAATATTTTATTATTTATCCTTAAATCAATATATACAATATTGCTTTTATCTATATTCAAATGTTCTTTATTAAAAATAGCCAATTTTTCTATTTGCATTTTAGTGTCTGTATCTAAATCAAATATGATAGTTGTATCTTGTTCAGTTGTAATATGTAATTCTCTTCAAACTTCATAATAAAATAATTTTTTAATTTTTATATTTATAAAATTTTCAAGAAATATTTTTTTTGTTGATGATATTTTTGTAATATATTTTCATTCTAGTACTTTTTTATAATCTAAAAATAAACTTTTATCAAAATCATATTTTATATTTAACTCACTTAAATCACTTGAATAGCTTGATGGAATAAGTGTTCAATTTTCAGTTATAATAAAAGTTTTATTATTTATAGTAGTATTAAATATTCATTTATATGAATTTATATTAATTCTAATAGTACTAGGTAGAGATATATCTAATTTTATATCACTTATATTATGTTGATAATTTTTTAAATCTTTTAATATATCTTTTTTTTCAACATTCCATATAGATTTTCATCTGTAATCTTCTACAGATTTATATGCTATTAGTCTATTTGTAATATTATCTTGTCATATTATATTAATAGTTTTTATTTTAAAAAGAGGTCAAAAAATTATATAAATAATAATTACTAATAATATAATTCATATTATTAAATAATAGTTAGTTACATTATTTCAAAATATTTTTAATTTTTCTAAATAATTATTTTTTATAATAAAACTCCTTCTTTTTTTTATGAAAGATGGATATTTAAATGTGTTTAGTACCAATTTACTATTATTAATACTACTTTTATTTTTAATAGGTTTTTCTCTTTTTCTATAATTTACATCATTTTTTTTTGTAAAATATTTTATTCTGGATTTAATTTTTTGTAGGAACATATTTTTAAATTTAAATTACTTTATTTATTGTTTCACATACTTCTTGTCACCTTGCTCAACTATCATCATATCTAAATCTAATTCTAGGTAATTTTCTTATGTTTAGTGCTTTATTTAATTTTCACTGTATTCAAGCATTATGTTTTGCTAAAGTTTTAGCAAGTATTTCTCAATTTTTAAGAGAACTAATATATATATCTAAATATGACAAATCAGAGCTTATTTTTACTCAAGTAACAGTAATAATTCAAAAAATATTTTCACTGTCTTCTAATTCTTCGAATATAAAAAGAGTAACTAATTCTCTAGAAACACTTTCTAATTTTTTAATTCTTTCTTTATTCATTTTTTTATCTAAAAATTAAATTTAATATGTAGCTTAAATATATTTAATTATTTAATTTTGACAAATAAAAGTTTGTAAATATAATTTTTCTACTTGAAATAGAAAAATACTTTTTCTATTATTTATAATTTAACTTCCTATAAGGGGATAGAAATATATGATATATGCTATAAAAAATAGTTGAGAAACTAATGAAAAACTAATTTTAAGATACAAGAAAATGTTTTTTCAATCTAGAATGACTAATAAAATTAGAACTGAAAGATATGCTGTAAAATCTCCATCAAAGAAAAAGATTAGAGAACAAGCTATAGTTAGAGAGCATTATAGAATGTTAAATACTAAAGTTTACTTTTAAGTAAACTTTTAAAGAAAAGCTAATATTAGCTTTTCTTTTTTTTAAAATAAGTATAATGAAGAAAATCTCTATACTGTTTATAGGTTGGAGATATACTGAAAAGATTTAAAAAACTTAGTAATCTTCAAGGCAATGCCATTAAGTTAAGAGACAAATAGCTAAAGCTATCTGTTGACAAACAGTATTAATAAAATGTTTTTCAGCTTGTTAACAGAGTGCTTTAGCACTTTGAAATCCTTAACTTAATGGTATTGATCTTCAAGGGGCTAAAGCCACCTTGTTGACAGCTTGTTAACAGAAGGCTTTAGCCTTTTGTCTAAGATTTTAAAGTAATTTTAGTATAATTAAAATATTAACTTTATTTTTATGTTTAAAAAAATAGTTTGATTAGGTTTTTCTACTAAATGAAAAAATGCAAAAGATTTAGAAAAATATATTTTATCATTGGTAGAATGATGAGCTAATGAGTTTTTTACTTGATATAATCCTGAATATTGGAGTAATAAATTTGGTTTTGAGGTTAGTCCTAATGGTAGATTTTCAGAACATGAACAAATAACAGATTTAAATACTTTGAGACTTGTAGTAAAAGAAGTACATAAATACAATTTGGAAATATTTATAAATTTAAATGCTTGGTATTATACTGATCAAACTTTTCAGTTAATAGAAAAAATGGTAGAAGAGTTTGTAGAATTAGGAATTGATTGAATAATATGCTGAAATATAAGTATTTTAGAATATTTAAAAGAAAAATGATATAAATGAAAAATAAATATTTCTACGATACTATCAGTTTATAATACTGAAGCTATTAGATTTTTTTTAGAAAATTATAAAATAAATAAAATAATTTTATCAAGAGAAATTACATTAAAAGAAATTGAAAGTTTAGTTACAGAATTTAGTAATACTCAATTTGAAGTATTTTGAGAATGAGATTTTTGTAGATATAATAATTGATTATGTTTTGCTGAACATAAATATTGAGCAAAAGATATTTGTACTATAGTTGTAAATGAATTGATAATTAAAAAGAAATTTAGATTAGATTTCAAAGAACTATTATTAGATAAATCATTATCAAATAAACAAAAAATAGAAGAAATGAATGATGATTATGAAGATGTTTTTTCAGAAATTTCATCTATTTTATGAAAAATAGATTTATGATTTATGTCTAGTGAAATTTTAGAAAAAAGATTATATGAGTTAATAAAAATTTCAAAAAATAGAGTAGATTTATATTTTGATGCTATGAAATCTATAAATTCACAAAGAAACATAAATATTATTATTTATTTAAGAGCTTTAAAATATTTGATTAAATTATCTAAAGATTCTAATTTCAAGTATGATAATATAGAAGACATAAAAAAAATACACGATGAGTTAGAAAAAAATGTAAAATCATGAATGCAATATCTTACAAATAAGATAAAAGATGTTTGATGATTACCTAAATTAAAGGCTTTAGAATTAGGAACTTTTTATGCTAAATGAGACAGTTTAAATTTATATACATACTTATTTTTTTCTAAGTTTAAAAATATAGAAACAGTAAAGTTTCCTACAAGAGGGAGAAATTATACAGAAAAGATAAAATTGATAGAAGGAGTTTTAATTAATTGAAAAGTAGAATGAAAATATTTAGATAGAGGTTTGAGTATAGAAAGAGCTCATTATGATTTAAGTTATTTATTTTGAAATAAGTTACGGTTTAGAGAATTATTAAAAGATTTCTAAAAAAATAAAAATAACTAGAAATAGTTATTTTTATTTACATATTTTATTACACAGTCTCAAAGGGGATTTTGAAAAAAATATTATTTTCCTACAAATTTATTATAAAATATTATAAAAATTCCCTAAATCAATTTATTTTAAAATACATTCATCAAATAATTCATTGTTGTTTCATTATTAATGTAAATCTATCTTCTCAAGAAGTATTAAATGTTTTTTTATCACTTAGTAAAGAATGTGATCAAGAAAAATTTCTTAATTCTTTATTTATTGATGTAATATTATTTAAATTTATTTTTTCTTTATTTAAATTGTTTTCTTTGTTATCTACATTTTTTATAAAGGTCAGTATATTATTTCAAAATTTTCTAAGTTCTTCATCTTTTATAGAATCGTCATCATTTGGGTTTATATTTATATTTCATATTGTAGTGAATAATTCTTTTCTATATTGCCAAACAGATTCTAAATTTAATTCTTTAAAAAAATTATGAAAATTTATTAAATTTTCTGTAGCTTTTGGATTTCATAAAGTTATTTTTTTTTCTTTTTCAGTTAATCATTCTATTTTTATTCCATTTTTTCATTCTAAAATATAAGTAGAACCATTTTTAAAGTAATTATTTTCATTTGGGATAAAATATTGATTTTCTGGAGAATTTAATTTTTCTTTATTTCTTTCATATTCTTGAAAATCTATTTTTAAATCTTTATTTTTTTCTTTTATATCAATATATTCAATATAATTTTTGAAATTTTGTTGAATATTATTTATATTTTCTATTTGTACTAATTCATCAAGAATTTCATTTATTTTTAATTTGTCTTCTAAAGATAATTTATTAAAATTTTCTTCTATAAATTCTTTTTTTATTTTAGTTTGTTCTATATTTGTTTTTGATTTAATTAATTCTAAATAATCAATTTTTAATTTATTAATATCAAAAACTTTTTTTCCATTTTTTAATATTTTATATTTTGAATCTCAATCTAATAATATTTTTTCTCATATTTCTCCTATTTTAGTTATTTTAAATTCTTTTATTTCATTATGAATTATATTAAAATATTTTTGAAATTCAGGATTTGTTTTATAGTTTTGAAAAGATTTTTTTAAAATATTATAAATATTTTCTGTATTTTTTTCATCAAATTTTCAATTAAGTTTTTCTATTTCTTTTAAAATTTCTTCTTTTGTTTCAGGTTTAAGTCATTTTAATTTTTTATCTAAATTTTCACTTAATATTTTATATCATTTATTTGTAATTTCTTGATTTCTAACATTAAAATCATGAGTTTCGGATTTTAGTTTTATTATATTTTCTAAATCATCATTTATTATATTTTCTATATCATTATAAATATTTTTATATTCTGGTTTTATTGTTAAATTTTTTGATTTATTATATAATTCTATAAATATTGTTAGATACTCTTTATTTGATATAATTGATTTTACTTTTTCATATTTATTTGGAATATTATTTTTTATATAATTAAAAATATGTAAAGTTCATTCTATATTTTCTAAGTTTTTATTTATATGATTAATATTCCAAAGAATATCATCATTATCAATATTTTTATTTTTTTCATTTTTTAAATTTTCTAGAAAACAATTTATTATATCATAATTTTTTATTTCATTATTTCATATATAACGAATATTACTAATATCTATTTCTATTAATGATTTTAAAATTGGTATAGATTTAATATTTAAAAGTCTAAAATCAGCATAATAGTTACTATTTTTTATTAGAGTAATAATAATTGTTTCATACTTAGGATTATTTATATTGTTTGATAAAAAATCAATTATTTTTCTTTGTTCATCTATAGATTTATCTTTAATTATATCTATATTCTTTATTATTTCATCAGCATTACTTTCGGAAATAATATCTACTTCTCATAAATAAATTTTTATATAATTAGGAAAATATTTATAATTTAAATCTATATTTTCTTCTTTTATAATATTTCTAATTGTATTTTTATCTATTCATTTTTTACATGCTTCTAAAATAAGATAATCTTTTATATATTTGTCTTTATTTATTTTTAATATTTTTGATAAATTATTTTGTAAATTTTCTTTTGATATAAATTGAATAGAGTAAAAATCTATTTCTATTCAAGGTTTTAATATAAATTCATTAAATAATTTACTATTTATTTTACTTGCATTTATTTTTTCTCATTTTTTATTAAAAAAGTTTAATATTTCTTGAAGTTTATCGTAATTACTTATTATATTTATATTTTCTTGATTTATAAAAAAATATTGAGCATCTTTATTGATTAATTCTTCTAAATTGATATTAATTTTATTTATAGTTCTTTGAGTTTCTTTATTTGAAGTAATTATATTATTTTCTAATGCTTCAATATTTATATTTTCTTGATTTATTTCTTCTAAAATACCATTAAAAATATAAGAATTATTTTTATTTAATTTTGTTTTTTCAATAATATTATTTTTTAATTTTTCATATTTTAAAAATATATCAGATTGTTCTGAAATATAATTTTCATTATTTACAAAATCTAATACATTTTCATTTAATTTATACAAAGTTTTTAATTTATCATTTTTTGTTGAACTAATTCATTCTTTTAAATCTAAAGTCATATTTGTTTATAAAATTATATTATTTATATTTTAACATATTTTTTATTTGATACAAAAAATAAATCATCTATCTAAAATAATTTGTTTTTTTCTTATATTTAGCTAAAATAAAGTCAATTAAGTTAAGTATATTTAAATTATAAAACAAAAATATGAAATATAATAGTTCAGATATAAGAAAAAAATATTTAGATTTTTTTGCATCTAAATGACATATTGTAGTTCCTTCAGCTCCAGTTGTACCTGAAAATGATCCTACAGTACTTTTTAATACTGCATGAATGCAACCATTAGTACCTTATTTACTATGAGAAAAGCATCCTTCATGAGATAGATTAACAAATTCTCAAAAATGTATTAGAACAGGTGATATAGATGATGTTTGAGATAATTCTCATTTAACTTTTTTTGAAATGTTAGGGAATTGGTCACTTTGAGATTATTTCAAAGAAGAATCTATTGCATGGTCTTATGAATTTTTAACTAGTCCTAGTTGCTTAGCTTTAGATCCTAAAAAAATAGCTGTAACAGTATTTGAGTGAGATGCAGATGCACCTCGTGATGAAGAATCAGCAATTATATGGGCGAAACAAGGTATACCATTGGATAGAATATCATATCTTCCAAAATCAGAAAACTGGTGGGCAGCTGGTCCAACTGGTCCTTGTGGTCCTGATACAGAGATTTTTTATTGGGTATGAGAATCAGAATTTCCACCTATATGATCAAATGTATGAAATGATGAAAAAAATTGGATGGAAATATGGAATAATGTTTTTATGGAATTTAACAGGTTAGCAGATTGAAGTCTAGTTAAACTACCAAATAAAAATGTAGATACTGGTATGTGACTTGAAAGAATTACAGCTACTATTAATGGTGTAAAAACGGTTTATGATACAGATATTTTTAATAGTATAATTCATTCAATATCTAAAAATATTTGAGTTGATTATAACGAAACTACAATGAATTCTATTAGAATAATTGCAGATCATACTAGAACAGCTAGTATCATGATAAGTGATTGAGTTTTACCAAGTAATGTTGATCAAGGCTATGTCCTTAGAAGACTTATCAGAAGAGCAATTAGACAAGCATATAAATTATGATATAAATGAGAATTTTTGCACAATGTAGCAATACAAGTAGTAGAAAAATTATGACAAGCATATACTCATATGATAGAAAAAGAAGAAGAAATAGTAAATGAAATACTTAGAGAAGAAAAACAATTTGGTGAAACACTAGAAAAATGATTAAAAGAATTTGATAAATTGATAAATGGGTTTGAAATAGCATTTGAAAGAACAGGTAACAAAGTAGATACTATTTCAGGTGATAAAGCATTTAAATTGTATGATACTTATGGTTTTCCACTTGAAATGACAGTAGAATTAGCAAAAGAAAAATGATTAAAAGTAGATATAGAAGGATTTAATATAGCACAAACAAAACACCAAGAATTATCAAGAGCATGAGCAGAACAAAAATTTAAGTGAGGGTTAGCAGATGCAGGTGAAGAAACTACGGCACTTCACTCAGCTACTCATTTATTACTTGCTGGTCTTAGAAAATATGTTTGACCACATGTTCATCAAAAAGGTTCAAATATCACTCCAGAAAGACTTAGATTTGATTTCAATAATGATGATAAAATAGAAAAAGAAGTATTAGATAAAGTAGAAGTATTTGTAAATCAAGCTATACAATCATGACTTCAAGTAACTGTTGCAAATATTTCAAAAGAAGAAGCAAAAGCATCATGAGTAGAGTGAAGTTTTTGGGAAAAATATCCAGATGTAGTAAAAGTATATTCTATGGTATGAGCAGATGGAACAGTTTATAGTAAAGAATTATGTTGATGACCACATATAGAAAATTCTCAAAATATGTGAAGATTTGTAATACAAAAAGAAGAAAGTAGTAGTAGAGGTGTTAGGAGGATTAAGGCAGTATTGGTTAAATGATAAATAAGTATTAATTACTTAATTCTACATTATACAAATAAAAAACTAGCTTTTATTTACTTCTTAAATATAATCATATCATTATATAAAATCAAAAACATATGGAAACAAATAATAAAATAAATATTACTACTATATGAGGAGGAACATGATCTTATAATGTATTATCTGGACTAAAGAAAAATCTAAATTTTAATTTAGCCTCTGTTGTTACTATGAGTGATAGCTGATGAAGTACATGAAAACTTAGAGATGAGTTTGGTATATTGCCTCCTTGAGATTTAAGAAGGGCTATTTTAGCACTTAGTCAAGAAGATATATTGCTAAGAAAACTTTTTGAATATAGATTTGATAAATCTAGTTCTGTTTCGGGTCATACTGTTTGAAATTTATTGATAACGGCTATGGCAGATATTACTTGAGATTTTGAGAAATGAATAAGAGAAATATCAAAAATGTTTAGGGTAAAATGAAAAGTAGTTCCAGTTACTCTTGCTAAATCTGATTTGGTAGTAATACTTGAGAATTGACAAGAAATTTTTGGTGAAACAAATATAGATTGCCCTTTACATAATACTGAATTATGTATAAAAGAAGCATATCTATCTCCAGAAGTAGATATAAATGTAAAAGCTAGAGAAGTATTAGAAAATAGTGATATTATTATTATATGACCAGGTGATTTATATACTTCAATAGTTCCAAACTTACTTGTAAAATGAGTAAAAAAATCAATAAAAAATTCAGATGCAAAAATAGTATACTTTTGTAATATAATGACTAAAAATTGAGAAACAGATGGTTTTGAAGTAGAAGACTTTGTTGATGTTATAGAAAAATATCTTTGAAAATGATTGCTTGATTATGTCGTTGTAAATAATTGACACATAAGTGATGAAATGGTTGAAAAATATAAGAATGAAGAATCAAAGATTCCAGTAAAAATAAAAGATATAAAAAAATTTAAAGATAAACATTATAAAATTATAGAGAGAGATTTATTAAATGAAAAAGATTATGTTAGACATAATCCTGAAAAGATAGCTAAGGTTATAGAAGATATGGTTGAGTGATGGATAAAATAAAAGTTAGACAATTTATAAATTGTCTAACTTTTTTTCTAATATATCTAATTCTATTTCTTCAAGTTCGAGTTCTCAACTATTTTTAGCTTTTTCAAGTTTTTGTTTAGCTATTTGTTGAGCATTTTTCATATCTTTTATATATTTTCTGATTTGTGCAGAAGTCATTTTCACATTTGTTCAAGTAGGTGTAAATTCTGACATAATAATTTAAGTTAGTTATATTTCTTTTCTCTCTTTCAATGCATTTATAATAGTTATATTATCAGCATATTCTATATATCAACTAGATAATCATCTAGAGAGTCTAGTTATTTTTGTTTTATATTTAAGTCCTCTTTTTTCTATTTCTTCAGTTATATATGAACTAGTTGCTTCTCATTCTATATTTGGATTCGTTGCAAGTATTAATTCTAATTTTCAGTCAAATTCTGAAATTTTTCTAAAAAGCATTTCAAAATTTAAGTCTCATATAAATATTCAATTTATAGGTGATATAGCTCATCAAAGTATATGATATGTTCAATTATATCATCCAGATTCTTCTAAAGTTATCATATCTAAATATTCTTCTATTACTGCAATAATTGATTTATTTCTATTATTAGAAGAACATATATTACAAAATTCTTTCGATATATCTGTTAAAGCATGACAATTTTTACAAAAATGGACTTTATTTTTTATATTAGTTATGTTATTACTTAAGTTATCTATATAATTTTTGTTTGAATTTAATAAAAAAAAAGCAAGTTTTGTTGCAGATTTTTCTCAAATTCAGGGTAGATAACTTATAGAATTAATTAATTCTTTTAGAGCTTCAGGCATTTATAACAATTAATAAATAATTTATTAATTGTTATTTTATGTAAAAAATATTAAAATACAATATTTGACTACAAAATAATATAATTTTATAGTATAACAAAAAAAGTATAGTTTTTTGTTATACTATACTTTTATATTATTTATAAAATTTATTTCAATTCTATAGTAGCTCATGCTTCTTCTAATTTAGCTTTAATTTCATCAGCTTCATCTTTAGATACATTTTCTTTTACATTACCACCATTATCAGCTAAATCTTTAGCTTCTTTTAAACCTAATCATGTAATTTCTCTAATTACTTTAATTACAGCAATTTTAGATGAACCTGCACTAGTTAATACAACATTGAAAGTTGATTTAACATTTTCTTCACTATCACCACCAGCAGCAGCAACCATTACAGGAGCAGCAGCAGAAACTCCAAATTCTTCTTCCATTGCTTTTACTAAATCATTTAATTCAACTATAGTTAATTCTTTAACTAAGTCCATAATTTGAGTAGCATTTTTACTTAATTCAGCCATTTTTAATACTAATTATATATATAAAATAAAATTTCAGTTTATCTAACTAATTAATAGTTAGTTATTGATTAAGATATATAATCTTAATCAACATACTAATTATCAATTAATCTTCTTTATCATTATTTTCATCTTTTTTTCCTTCTAATTGACCAACTTTTTCTTTTCATTGAGTTTCAATTTCTTTACTAGCAGCATCAAAGAATCTTGCCATTCCAGAAAGAGGAGACATCATAGAACCAACAAGTCTTGAAAGTAAAGTTTCTCTTGATGGTAATCATGCAATAATTTTTGTTTCTTCTAAATCTTTTAAATTTCATTCAAAAACAGAAGCAGCCCAATTAACCTTTTCTCATTTAGAAGATTTAACTAAATCATTAACTTTTGCTAAACCTGCTACAGCATCATTATTAGAACATACAGCACCAATTTGACCTTCTAAATTTGATAAATCAAAATCTATATCTAAAGCTATTTTTAAAGCTTTTCTCATAAGAGTTTTTTTAGCAATAGTGTATGTAGCATTAACCTCTCTTAAATTTGTTCTTAAACCTGCAAATTCTCCTACAGTCATAGTTGTAGTAGTAGCAAAACCTATCGATTTAGCTTCTTTAAATTTAGCTACTAATTCATCCAATATTTCAACTTTTTGTTGTTTTGAAACAGCCATCTTATTTAAATTATTATATATAATATTACTTTCTAATAAAAAAATCCTTTTCTTCTTTAAATCAAAGAAGAAAAGGATTTAGTTTTATTATAAATTTAAAAATTTTTATTTAAAACTTTTCCTCTATAATCTAAGTAGGTCTTATTTTTTGCCCACCGTCTTCGATATAGAAAGTGATAACATTATATATAAAAAAAATATAAGTCAATTTTTTTTGATTACATAGAAAGTATAATACATTT
>DIUG01000060.1 GCA_002422305.1 Patescibacteria group bacterium UBA6164
TGGTATAAAAGAAGAAAATGAAAACCTAATAACAAATGTATTTTCAAAATCATTTAGACTTGTTGTGATTGATGAAGTATTTGCGAAATTAGATATAGATAATTCTAGATATGTACTTGATTTATTTAAGAAACTTGAATTGCAACTCTTTATAATAACACCAACAAATACTATAAATGTGCTTGAAGATTATGTAAATACTATCTATTTTATAGCAAATATTGACGGAGCAAAATCTTTTAAAAATAAAATAGATATAAAATCAAGAACAAAGATACAAGAAAAAGTTTTTGAGAAACCACAAAGTAAACTGGAGGTTGAGTATTTGAAAAAAGATGAACTAAGAAAAAGAGATTTAGATGATATGAAAATGGAGATTTTTTGATAGTAAAGGTAATTTTATAAAACATGCAGACACAAAAACTTATAAAAAAAATAGAAAATAGTTATTTTGATTTTTTAGAGGCATATGTACTTTGAAATAAGATGCCTCTAGTTTTTTCTGTGCCTAAAATATCTATAAAATGAAACGAAAATATCATAAATGAGTTTCAATTTGAATTAAGAAAATTAACTCAAAAACATATTTGATTAAAAATAAATACAAATAAAACTATAAAATGAACTATTATAGAAAGTATAGAATTTGAAGATATTTTTTCATATCTAAAATTTATTAAAAAAAATAATGATTTTGATATCTTTTGTGAAAATATAGAAATAATAAAAAAATTTAAATTTTTAAATAATTGGTTAGAAAAAAATTATAAAATAATAAATTATTATACTTGAAAATGGCAAAATATACTAAAAGTAATAAAATATTTTTTAATAAATCCTAAAAAAAATCTATTTGCAAGAGAGCTTGAAATAGATATTGACACAAAATTTATAGAAAGAAATAAATCTATCATAGAAGAATTACTTATATATGTAGATGAACAGCAAGAAAATGCTTTTTCTTTTATATGAGATAGTTTTGAAGAAAAGTTTTGATTGAAAACAAAGCCTATTTTTATCAGGTTCAGGTTTTTAGATGATAGTTTAAAACTAGATTTTTTTTGAGTAAAAATAGATGATTTATATTTGACTTTGCAGGATTTTACAAATCTAAAAACAACTTTTAAAAAAGTATTTATAGTAGAAAACGAGATAAATTATCTTACATTTCCAAATGTAAAAGATGCTATAATAATATGGTGAAGATGATTTAGCATTTCAAATCTAAAAAATATATATTGGTTAAAAGAAAAAGACATATATTATTTTTGAGATTTAGATAGTCATTGATTAAAAATACTAGCTCAATGTAGAAAATATTTTCCACAAACAAAAAGTATATTTATGAACAAAGAAGTTTTTGATTTATATGATAGTTTTGTATGAGAGTGAAAAAAGCTTTGATATGAAGAAATATATAAATTGGAAAAGTATTTAGAAAAAGAAGAATTTGAATTATTGAAATATATAAATGAAAATAATTTGAGATTAGAGCAGGAGAATATTAGACAGGAGTATATATTGAAATTATGTTACTAAAATTACTTTAAAATCTTAGACAAAAGGCTAAAGCCTTCTGTTAACAAGCTGTCAACAAGGTGGCTTTAGCCCCTTGAAGATTACTAAGTTTTTTAAATCTTTTCAGTATATTTAAACCATTATAATTTAAATATAAAAAATTAATTTAATAATTTATCAATAATTATTTCAAATTCACTAATAGGATAAGAACCAAAAATAATTTCATATTCTAAAGTATCATTATTAATTAATACATTTGATGGAGCTCATGTAATTCTAAAAATATTAATTCATTTATCTATTTGTTCTTTAATTTTTTCTTTATATTTAGAATTATCTAAACATTTATCTATAATAGCTTTATTAATTCATAAAGTTCCAGCTTGTTCTATTAAATAATTTTTAGTAAAAGTTTGATCAAAAAAAGATTTTTTAATTAAACTATAAAAAGCTTCAGTTCATTTTTCTTCACCTACACACTCTAAAATCTCAGCCCCCATTTGTGCATCTTCATTAAATGGTAAAATAAAATGATTAAATATAATATTTAAATTATTACCATATTTTTTAATTAAATTATCTACAATACCATCATTATATAATTTTGAACAAAATTGACATTCTAAATTAGAATATTGAATAAATGTAATTTTTGAATTTTTATTACCTTTTATATAAGAAGTATCTTTTATAAATTGCAATTTTTCTTTATCTAATTGTAAAAATCATTTTTCACTTTTTTCTTGAAAAGGATTAAAAGTTGATTCTATTTCTAGATAAAATTCTCAATTAGGTAATGGTTTTAAAAAATCAGTTATTTTAAGATCAGTTTGTTTTCCATCATCTATTTGATTTAAATTATTAGTACTTAAATAATCAATACTCCATTGTAAAGGATCCTTAGAAACATCAAAATCATTATTAGAAAAAACTATTAATGGTAATGTTTTTATTTCATTATTTTTTAAATAATCAGATACCCATTGTTCCGAAAAATCTTTTTTAATAATGTTTGCTCAAGAAATTGATGGTAATAATTTCATTTTTTCAATAAACTCATAAGAATAACAATTTGTACATCTTTTATCTTCATAAACAGTAATAGATAAATTACTATTAGAAACATTACTAATATTTTTTTCAAAATATTTTAAAAAATAAATTCCGATTAAAATAATAATTAATAATAAAACTATAAAAATCACCTTTTTAGTAAAAATATTTTTTTGTAGTAACATAGTTATTTTAAAATAAATAATAAAATTATAGTAAATATTATATTTAAGTGTTTTAAAAAGTAAAATTTAATATTAAATTTTACTTTTTAAAATAATAAATTAGAAAAATTAACTAAATATTTTTCATATTGTTTTTTTTTGAGAAAAATAAATTACAAAGATATAAATGATGAAATAGAAAAGAGTTAAATATTTGATAAACAAAAAAGACTAGAAAATTTTCTAGTCTTTTTTATCTAAACAAATTAGGTATTCTTCATGACTACTATCACGGCAAGCAATTGGTTTATAAGTTTTCATATCATTAAATCTTTTTTTAACCTGTTGCACTAAATCATTAAAATCTTCTCATTTAAAAACCTTCAAAAGCATATTTCATCATTTTTTTAAAAATCTATCACTAAATTTACATATTTCTATATTTAATTCTACTGATTCATATTGATCTACATCAAATCTACCTGTTGTATTTGGAGCAATATCTGAAGTAATTAAATCAAATTGATCGTTCCCTATTTTATCAATTACTTGTTCACTTAATTTATCATAATCAAAAATACTACAAACGATTGTTGAAACATTTGGATATGAAAAAGGTTTACATTCTTTTAAATCAACTCATATAATAGTTTTTTCTCTAACTATATTACGAATAGCTTGTAAAAAACTACCAGGAGCACATCATATATCTATTACTGAAAAATCAGGTTTTATCAAATCAAATCTTTCTTGTATTTCTAATAATTTATAAATACTTCTAGCTCTAAATCATGCCTTTTTTGCCTTTATTGCATATTCATCATTTACTACATAAGATCATCTATGTACTTTTTTCTTTCTATGAAATCAAGTCTTTGGAGCAAAAGATTTTTTATTTTGTGGTCTATTTATTTTTGCCATAATTATTTATTATTTATAATATTCTGCTATTGTTAAATTATTTTCTTTTAAATGAATTGCAAGTTCTTTTCAAACATATCTCCAATGCCACGGTTCAATTTCATATCAATCTATATTTAATCATTTTTGATATGTATTATGAAAACCATATTTATGTGCATTTTCAAATAACCAATTATAATACTTTTGTAATTTATTATTTGATTTCCAAGCATAATTTGTTGAAGTATCCCAAAAATCTACTGCTAATCAAGATTGATGCTCACTATAACCAGCTTTTGCACAAAGATTATCTGGACATCATCTAGATTTTATTCATTTTTGATATTCATATGATCTATAAGCACTAACAACAACTATTTTTTCTCATATATCATTAAAAAAATGTTCTGCCATTAATTGTAAATTATCATTTGCTACTTTTTTTAAAACTTGAGTTCATCATTTTGAATCAATAATATAATTAGAAGATATCTTAACAAGATTTTTAGGAGTATAAAAAATATTATTAAAACTTTTATTTGATGTAACAAATTTAACTATTGAATCATCATCTCCTAATGGTTCTGTATTATAATTACTTTTCACATTTGATGATATATTTTTTTTCTCATTAAATAATTCTTTTTCTTCAATTAATTTTATCTCATTTTTTTCTTCCAGTATTTTTTTTTCTAATAAATCTTCTTCTAATACTTTATTTTCAAACTTTACTTTTATTATTTGTGTAACTATTTTTTCTCTTTCTATCAATTTATTTTGTAAATCAATATTTATTAATTTTAACTTTATTATATTACCAAAAATCAATATTAAAATAAAAATAATATAAAATATTAATATGAATAATATAATAAACAAATATAAACTTTTTTTATTATTAATATACTTTTTAAAATAAGTTAATAATATCACTTTAAAATTCATGTTTTTTTAAATATAAAATAATCTTTTTTTAAAATTCACTAAATATTTTTTCTACAAATTCATCAACATTCTTTCAATTCAAAGCATTTATAAAATGTAATTCATATTTTTTATAAACCAAATCATTATTTAAAAAATTTGCTCCCAACATAGTCCAAAATCTATATCATTTTCAAGTTGTTAATTTATGCCAAAAATTTGAATAAAGTTCTTGTTTTCAATCATAAAAATCTTGTATATCATTTGCAAAATAATCTTCGTCAAAATAATTTGGATTACTTATTTCACTAAAATTATATTTTCAAAATCAATAAGAATAAAACTTTTCAGTAAAATTTCAATTTTTAAGATAAGATATTTTAATAATATAATCTCTTTTATTTTGTAATAAAATATTCTTTAATGAATCCTCTAAATTTACTATTTGATAAGGTAAAAATCTATTATTTAATAAATCTAAAATAATTTTTTCTTGCTCTTCAATATTTCTATTTTCTTTAAATAAAGGTCAATTAGAATAATACCTATTAAAAGATTGAGCTAAATTCACTGGAAAATCTTCAAAACAAAAATCATTTATATAAGATATTTTTTCTAGTTTATATATTTTTCAATTTTTTATTTCATAAGTATAAGATGGTTCAAAATATGATAAATCATAATTATTATTATATTTTCTCATCATATTTTTTTCTAAAATAACAAGCTCATTTAATCAAAGTACTTTTACTTTTAAAGCATTTATATCTAGTTTTTTAGGATAAACTATTCATTGTCATATAATTGATTTACAATAATTTTTTACAGCAGTTATATCTTTAAAATCAACTATTTCATCATAAAATTTTATAAAATCCCATTCTATACTTTCTTTTCTAGTTTTTACATATTCTGAAATAAATTGTTTTCTCTTATTTCAATCACTTATATCTAATAATTTAATATTTCATTCTAGCTCATTTCTAGTAGATAAATAAAAAACTGATTCAAATTTTTTAAATGTAAACATATTAAAAATATAATTTTGAACTTCTTCTGTTTCTGGTGGTAATGTATCAATTTCAGCATACATTATTTCTTTTTCATTATATATAAATATAGTCATTACATCATCTTCATTTGTTATATAATCATTTTCAAAAATAAATCATTTTATTTTTATTCATTTAATATCTATTTCTTGTTTATTTTTTAAAATCTTATATCTAAATTTTGGTAAATATTTAGATATAAGTCAAACCAAAAACTCCATTGTTTCAGGAATTAAAATTAATGGTAATTCTTCTAAATTATTATACATTTCTACTAATGTATACGGATCAAAATGATCACTATGACTATGACTTATAAATATAGCATCTATATATCAAATTTTTGAATAATCTATTTTAAAACTAGGATTTCTAGCCATTAAATCTCAAAAAACATAATTACTAAGCCAACAATCACTAAGTATTCTAACTATTTCTCAATCTTTATTTTCAATATTTACTAAAAACTCTGAATGTCATAAATAATCTATTTTCATATTTCTTTATTTATATATTATTTTTTTAATTATTTTAATATTTTAGAACTTTTTCATTATAATTTTAAAATTATAATTTTTTACAAATCTATTTCAAATCTTTTTTCAAATCACATTATTATATTATTTATTATAAAATAGATACTAACTAAAGTCGTAATATTATTAATATTATTATCTATTTTTATTTCAGATTTATCATGAAAAGTTGTTTCAACTATTTTTGGATTTATTATATATATCCCCTTTCATTTCATTTCATTTTTTAATGCTCAAGCAAATCATCTAAGACCAAATTTAGATGCCTGATAAACAGCAGCATATTTCATAAATTTTTTTGAAATAATACTTCATACAAATATTATTTTAGCTTTTTTAGTTAAATATGGTTCTAATTCTTTTATTAAAAGTATAGGAGATAATAAATTCAATTTTATTATTTCTTCGTATTTTTCATTAGATCATTTTTCATATTTTCAAAAATGACCTAATCAAGCATTTATTATTATAATATCTAATTTTATATTTCAATCTTTTAAATATTTAATAATTATTTTAAATAATTCAAAATTTGTTAAATCTATATTAAATTCTTTAAAACCTATAATTTCTGTCTTAGTTCTAGATATTCATATAATATTATTATTTTCTTTCAAATTATTAAGTAAATAATTCCCTATTCATCTTGAAACTCAAGTTATTAATATATTTTTTTTCATATTCTAATATTCTAAACAAAGTATACAATTATTATCTAAATCCTTAAACATTTTATAAAATGTTTCTCTTACTTTTTTTGATTCTCTATAAAATCAATCATTATCTAAATCAAGCATATGTAGTATATCTAAATCCATATATTTAGATAGTATTTTATTATAATCTTTTTTTGTATACAAAAGTCAAGAAGCAAATGTAGAATTTATATCACAAAAATTTACTTTATTTTTAATATAATCTATAAACTCAGAATATATTTTTTCATAATCATTTACTGGAAGTAAAGGTAAAAATCTTATTCAAACTTTAAATCATAAATCAAGTAATTTATTTATAGAATTTATTCTAGCATCTAAACTAGAAGTTCATTTTTCATATTTATCAATCAATTTTTGAGGATTTAAAGAAAAAGCTATTTCTGTATTTTTAGGTATAAATCATAAATCAAGTAATGGTTTTATATTTGATGATTTAGTTCTAATTTCCATAAAAATTTCACTCTCAATATGCAGTCATTCCCCTTCTACAAGAGAAAGATTTAAAGTTTCAAAAAATGGTATAAATTCATTACAAAATCAACTAAATCAGTCCATTCATAAAATATCTGAATAATCTGATGAATAAAACCATATTTCATTTTGTTTTCAACTTTTTTCTCATAATATAATATTTTTTATTTTCTCTTCTATATCTCTCTTTATATCTTCATAATTAATAAAAACTACCATATTTTCATTTTTGAAAGCTCATTTTAAATAACAATAACTACAATCATAAATACAATTTAAACTTGTTTTAAAAAAGAAAGATTTTTTTGTATGTCAATATCAAATAGGAGCATCCAATACAGAATTTGAATTTATTTTTGCAATTATTAATGATTTTTTTGAAAATAAATTTGTATAATTTTTATCAAAAAGATTTTTATAATTATTAATATAAATAACTTTAGAATTTTTAAATTTTTCAAGTATTTTTTTTGTTTGTGGATAATCTATTGCTTGTTTTTCTATATAAATTAACATATTTTTATTTATAATTTTAAAATCCTAATTATCTATAATTTAATAAAGATCGAAAATAAGTAAAGTAAATAATAATTCTAGTATAAATACTTACTTAACTAAAAATTTATATAAATATTCTTCTAATCATTTCAAAAATTTCTTTTTGTCTAAATGTTTATTATCTAAAAAATAAATATCAAAGTTATCATTTACAAGAGCAAAATATCTATAATAAAATTTTTTAAATATTTCTGTTTCTGAAAAAGTAAAATTAAAATGATTTTTATATTTTTCAAATAATTTTCTTTCTTTTATTTTTTTTTGTAAAGAAATAGTATTTTCTAAATAATTATATATTTTTTCAAACAATAATTTATAATCAATATTTTTTTCTAATAAACTTTTAGCCTTTTGAAAATCAAAATTTTTAGTCTCTTCTCAAACTTTATCAACAGGTATTTTTAAAATAATTCTAGCTACACTAAAATTATCACAAACTTTTTCAAATCAATATGATTCCATATCTATATATAATTCTCATTCTAATTTAAACTCATCATAAATTACTTTTTCACTACATGCTATACTTGATAATTCTCAAAAATTAAATAAATATGGAATTATTAGTTCTTTTTTATTAGAAAGATTAAATATTCTAGATACTTGTATTAATTGATCTTCTAATTTCTCCATTGTAGGAAAAGTTTGGGATAGATTAATATAACCACAAACTCAAATATTTAAAATAAAATCAAAATCTTTATTTTGTTCTAAAAATTTAGTAAGATTTAAAATCATATTATAATTTCCTATTCAAGTAGTTAAAAAACTTGTTTTTATATTTCTTAAAGCAAGTTTTTTAATTTGTTCTTTTACGATATTAAGCTCTTGTGACAATGCTCAAACTATAAGTATTTTGTACATTTGACTATTATTATTTTAATATTCTTTATATATAATAATAATATTAAACAAAAAAACAAAAAAAACTTTTTTTTGTTTTTTTTAAGTAAAAATGACTGAAATCTATATTTTATAATAAAAAGATGACTTCACAATAAAGTCATCTTTTTTTATTTTATTCAGTTACATCCCCTGAAGGAATAACAAAATAATTTTTTTCATTTTTATTTTCTGAAAAATTCTCTGAAAATTCCAAAGAACACTCCTTTTTAAAGGCTTCTTCATATGGATCATCATTAAGAAAAATTCCCAAAAAATTTTTTATTATATCTATAAACATAAAATTTCTCCTTTATTTTTATTATTTGAAAATTGATTATAGCAATAATCTAAGAAAAATCAAATTTTTTTGTCTTTTTTTATATAGATGGTATAATACATTTTGTGCGACTATATCTTAAAAAAAAATTTGACATTAAACTATTTATTAATATATTAGTTAAGTAATACATTTTTAACAAAAAAATATGAAATTAACAGAATCTTTAGAATTGCTTACTGCACTTTTATCAAAAGTAAAAGATGATAATGATTTATCAGATATACTTGAAGATATTTTAACACCTTCTGAAATAGTAGAAATTTGAGATAGAATACAGGTAATTCAAATGCTTAAAAATTGAATTTCACAAAGAGAAATAGCTAGTAAGCTATGAATTTCTATTACAACTGTTAGTAGATGAAGCAGGTTATTAAATTTTGAAAGAAAAGCTATACAAAATTATGTATAATTTTTTTTAAAGAAAGTGTATTGGTCTAATAATATAGTATTATGATAATAAAGTGATTAAGAATAATTAACTTGACTTCAAAAAAAAAAAAAAAATGACTATAAAATAATTCCAGTAAATAATATTTACTATTTATTTTATAATATATTATTTTATGGACAAAAATACAAGTTTTTTTTTCAGATGATCTGAAAGTATATAGTACTTCTATTTGAAGTAATGGCTCTTTGTTTTCTGATATAATGCCAAATAGTTTAATAGAAATTATAACAGAAAAATGAAAAACTTATAGAACATCCATGATAGATGAACTTTCATTCGTTTCATTGGTTCAACAAGTTGCTTGAGATACAATAAAGATTTTAAAAATCAAAGATAGTTGTATAAATGAATTTATGTCTTCCTTAAAAATTTCTGATGAAATTAAAAATAAAATAAAGAAATATGTATAATTTATTGAGTAAACAATATGAGTGAATAATATGAGTTGAATTAATTGATTCATTAATAGATTGACCTAATTTATGAGTATCAGTTTGTACTCATTGATGAGAAATTGTATGATTAGATATTTTAAAAAATATTATTCATGAAGTTAAACTAAATGAGAATATTTTAAAATGAAAAATCTTTCTTATATTAAATAATATTGAAGCATTTAAGAAATATAATGAACTTATAAATGATTGAAATAAGATTACTGAAAAGGAATTAGTATCTACAAGATTTATAGAGGAAAATATGAACAGATGTTGTTCAATAGAAAATTTAAAAGAATCCAATTCTATAGAAGTTAGAAGAATTTTAGAATTATTGCCAGTATTAAATAAATTAGATTTTTTGTTTGATATACATTCTACTTATAGTCCATCGGATTCTATGATGATTTTAACAAAAAAAAGTTATCAAGAATTTAGTGATGTTTTTAATGTAGATAAAGAATTAGTTTGAATTACAGAAGTCCAAGTTTGAAAACCATTTATAGATATAGTTGAAAGAAATTGATGAGTATGAATTTGAATAGAAAGTTGATGCCAATTAGATAGTTCATGATATAAAATATGAACAGATAATTTACTTAGATTACTTATAAATTTATGAATGATTGATTGAAATTTAGAATTAGTAAAGTCTTTATTATTAGAAAAAGTAAATAAGCAAACATTAAATATTTTTGGAAGTGTAATTGTAAAATCAAGAGAATTTAAATTTTATAAAGATTACAAGCATTTAGATAAAGTAAAAACATGAGAATTATTTTGTTTTGATTGAGAAAAAGATTTATATGCAGAAAAAGATTTTTTGGTAATTATGCCAAAACAAAAATTATCAGATGCATCAAAATTGATTTGAGAGGAATGATGTTTTATGTGAGAAATAATTTAGAAAATAATTAAAATAGTTATGAATTCAAATAGTATAATGAATTCCTTTTTGCTAAGTAAGGATAAAGAATTAGGATCAAATAAAATTTCATATACAAGTTCTGCAATAGATTTACAAAATTTATGTAAATCTATTGTAAATGATACTTTGGATTGAAATATAGTTTTAACAACATGAATTTGACTAAATGATATTTGAGTTCCCATTCGTTGTCCAGCATTGATAATTCCAGCTTTAAAAATTATTAGAAATTTAGTTAATTTATGAATCAATAATATAGAATATTCTATTTATCAAGCAACATCTTTTATAATAAAAGAAAATTCTTTGGATGAAAATTTAGCTAAAAATAATTCTAAAATAATACAAAATTATTTAAAATGGTACATTTTAGAATATTATAATGATATTTTTGATAAAATTTCATTTGACTTTAATTTAGATTTGGATGAAAATAATTTATTAAATGTAGCTGAAAATATAAAATGATTATTATGAAATCAAGATATAAATTTAGCAATGTGAAAATTGGTAAATTATGCCGAAAGTAAATGAAAAAGTGAAACTTCAGCTTTTATATATGGATCTGCAAATATAGTTAGTAATTGACATGTAGGAGATTATTATCCAGTTAAAAATGAAAGTAGTGATATAATAATTCCTATTTGATGAAAAAAAGAAAAGCCATTTTTTAATTTATGAAAAGTTTATGAAGAAAATTATAATGTAGATTATAATAAAAAAATTATAATTCCATTATTACAAAAAACTTGAGAAATTCCGACATATTATCCTAGTAAATGAGAAGATTACATATCTTCCAATTATGAATTTATCCCATTATCATGAGATAAATTAAATCATTTAGTTGAATTTGATAGAAATATTATTTTGTCAGAATTATGAGTTTGATTTGAATTTAATAAATTAATACAAAAAATATTATGATAAGAAGTCCTTTAATTTGAGTACTTTGAGGTATGTGACCATATGCTTCACTTAGGTGTTATGAACTAATTTTAAAAGAGTCTATAAAATATTCTAATTGAAGAAAAAATAGTGATTTTCCACATATTATTATAGATAATATACCAGTTAAAGAATTGACAAGTTCTGAAGAAAGTTTGAAAGAAACAGTTTTTTATGTTAAAAATGAATATGAAAGATTGAAAAATAATTGAGCTAATATTTTTATTATGGCTTGTAATACTATGCATTTATATTATAATGAAATATTTGAAGATGAAAATAATATTATTAATTTATCATTAATAAATGAAACAGTTAATAAAATAAAACAAGATTTTTTTGAAACAGTAGGTATTTTATGAACTATAAATACTGTAAAAAGTTGATTATATACAACTGCACTAGAAAAAAAATGAATTTTATGAGTTAATATTGAAGATGAAAGTATTTTAGGCGATATAAATAATATTATAAAAAAAATAATATGATGAGTTACTATTTTAAACGATGATGAAATAAATACATTAACAAGTAGTGTTGCAATTTTACAAGAAAAATGAGCAAAAAGTATTATTTTAGGATGTACGGAGTTACCAATAGCTTTTAAACATATTGATGTTGATATAAAATTATATGATCCAATGATTATTGCAATAAGAAAAGCATTAGAATATTATTACAATAAATAAAAGTATACAATGAAAACACTTTTTATTTGTTCTGCAAATGTATGAAGAAGCCAAATAGCAGAATGATATTATAATAAGTTTACAAATACTACAGACTGAATAAGTTCAGCATTAATAGAAGATAGAAGAGAAAAATATAATTTTTCTCCAACTAAAGAGGTTATTGATTTAATGGTAGATGATGAAGTAGATATCACAGCTCAGAAAATTAAACTTTTAACTAGATCTTTTTGTGAAGAATCACAAAGTATAATTTTACTTTTAAATCCAATAGATAAATTATCAGAATTTGAAATTGAATGAAAAAATGCAGTAAGTTTTTTGTTAGATAATTATAGCAAAAAACTAAAAATTCTTCCTATACAAGATCCCTTTTGAGAATGAATAGAAAAAGTTTATTTAATAAGGAATCAAATAAAGGATATAATTAAGTCATTGTTAAATTAAATTTTTAAAAATACTATAATTATGAATAAAAATAATAAACAAATAAACTATTTAGATTGATTTTGTATAAAATAACTTTAAAAATTATGAATGAAAATGAAAAATTAGAATCTGATAATGATTCTCAAAAATCTATTACTAATGATGTAGAAAATTTAAAAAATGATATTTGAGAAAAAGTTTTTAGTTGTTTAACTGAAGAAATACTTGATTTAAGTAAAAAGTTTATTCTTATAAAATCTGATCCAGAAAATAAGAAAGAACTTAATGAAATTTTAGATTTAGCAGAAGAACAACTAAAAGAATTTACTATTGAACATTTTGAAAAAAATGGTTCAAAAAGTATTTTAGTATACAATACCGAAAAAAGAGCTGAGAAATTTAAAATTATACTTAATGGTCATTTAGATGTAATTCCTTGAAAAGACTATCAATATTTTCCAAAAATTGAGAATTGAAAACTATATGGAGTTTGATCAATGGATATGAAATCAAATGTAGCTTGTTTGATAAAGGTTTTTAAAAATATTGCAAAAAAGCTAGATTACCCTATTTGATTACAATTAGTTACTGATGAGGAAATATGAGGTTTTGATTGAACTAAATATCAAATAGAACAATGAGTTAGAAGTGATTTTATTATTGCATGAGAGACAACAAATTTTGATATAGTAAATAAAGCAAAATGAGGTTGTTGGTTGAAAATAACTAGTAAATGAATTACTGCTCATTGAGCTTATCCATGGAAATGAGAAAATGCAATAATTAAGATGAATAATTTTCTAGAAATATTATTTAATAAGTATCCAATACCTAGAGAACAAGAATGGATTACCACAGTTAATTTAGCCAAAATAGAAACATCAAATCAAACATTTAATAAAATTCCAGACAACTGTACTTCATGGCTTGATATAAGATTTACTCCTGATAAGGAAAAATTAATATTAGATGAAATTAAAAATATAATTCCAAATGATTTTGATATTGAAATTATTGCGAATGAATCTTCTCTTTTTGTTGAAGAAAATAATTATTTTTTACAAAAGTTAAAAATAATTACAGAAAATATAAACAAAAAATCATCTAATTTTTATTGAGCACAATGATCGTCTGATGCTAGGCATTATACTAGAATTTGATGTGATTGAATTGAATTTTGACCTATTTGATGATGAATAGGTACAGATGAAGAATGGGTTGATATAAAGAGTTTAGAGACATTTTATATAATACTAGAAAAATTTTTAATAGATTTAAATGAAAAACGATATTATTAGTGAATTTTTATCATATTTTAATCATTACAAAAACTGAAATTATTATGAATAAAAATAATAAACAAATAAACTTTCTAGTAATTTATGATTAAACTTCGTTTTAGAAACTATTAAATCAACTAAGATAAACTTAGAATGAAGCATTATTCATTCAGACCAAGGATTTCATTATACAAATCCTAGTTATCAAACATTATTAAAGAAAAAATGAGTTATTCAATCCATGTCTAGAAAATGAAATTGTTTAGATAATGCTCCTACTGAATC
>DIUG01000042.1 GCA_002422305.1 Patescibacteria group bacterium UBA6164
TCCACAGATTTTAGGTAATTACCTGTTTCAACATCTTTAAATGCTGGAGATTTATCTTTTTGTGGATTATATAGACGATATAAAGTTCATTTTGCATTTAATGTAAATTTTCAAGTTGGTAATCAACTTTTATCTAATATTTCCATTTTTTTATTACATGAGAAATCTATGGAGCCTACAATTCAAAGGGCAATTATTTCAAATTGGTCAGGATTGTATTTATCCATAAAAGTTATTGGAACTCAAATATTTCAAGGATAATTGGCAGGAATATTTTTTGTAATATCTACATTTATTGCATTATAGTTAATATAACTTGGATATTCATTTTCATTGTAAGATTTATAAAGTATCAAATCTTCATGTCTTTCCTTGTAATCTAAATTAGTAAACCAACGGACTCATTTTACTCTAATATATTTATTTCAATATTCATCAATTCTAAATCATGATGAATTTAATGGATAATATTCTGGAACTCTAAATTCTCTATCTCAACTATGTATACTATGACCTAGCCATATTTTATTTTCTTTTATTAATTTAAAAGTTTCTTTATAAGTTATAGCATTTAAATTTCATATTATTACAAATTTTTTATTATATTCAAATAACTGAGTAATAAATTCACGAAACAATGAAAATGGTGGATTAGTTACTATAATATCGCATTCTTTAAGTATTTCTATACATTCTAAACTTCTAAAATCTCAATTTTGAATTAATGGAGTTTTTACAATATCAAGTTTATTTATTTTTCAATCAAGATTTCTATCTCAAGTTATTTCTAGTTTATATGAAGGTTTTTCAGTTTGGTAATGAGTTGAAACTAATTTTTTTAATCATAAGTATTTAAAATTTAGTTCAAAATATTTCCAAAAGTTGCTTTCTTCTGGATCATCACAATTACAAAAAACTGTTTTATCTTTAAAATGTTCTTTGTAATGTCCTAGTTCTTTTTCTATATCAGAAAGTTGAGTATAAAACTCATCGCTTTTTGCCTTATTGGCTTTTTTTAAATTCTGGTTTCAAGATTTTTTTTCCATAATAAAAGGTAACAAAATAAATTGTTACCAAAAAAACTAGCAATAATATGCTATAAATTAATCGATTTTTTGACAATATAAAAAGGAGAAAACTAGCTTTCCTATTATATTGCCAAAAAACCTTAACCATACCATTAAAAATATGAAAAGGAGAGGAAATGCTAATTTCCTCCTATTTACCTTTAATGGTATGGATATTTTTGGTTAATGTTTTTTGGCACTTTTAGTTTATGGAAAAGATTATTTTTTGCAAGAAAAAACCACATCAAATTAATTTGATGTGGTTTTTAATATTATAATTTTAAAAAATTATTTTCTTGATATATAAATATTTCTGCTGTTTCTATATCTTTATTTCACTTTTTAATTAAATCTTGAATTAAATCATTTAGTCATTCATAATTATTAAAACAAAAAACATAAATTGATTTTCAACTAATTTTAAAATTATATTCATTATTTTTCACAAAATCCTCTAAAGATGTTCATTTATCTAATGATAAATATTCAAATTCATATGAAAACCGAAAATCTAAATCATAATCTCAGATTTTTTTTCTGAATACTGTTATATCCCTTTCAAATATTTTAAATGTTTTAAAGTTCATATTGGTATGTTTAAATAGTAAAATATGTAAAATACTACTCCAAAATAGTAGATTTTTTTTCAAAAAATTTTTTAATTTCTTCTAAATAGTCTTTAAGTTCTTGCGGAAAATCATTTAAATTCCATTTTAAGAATTCTTCATCAATATTTAAATTTTGTTTTAGTTTTTTTATATCTTTTCAAGGGTAAAGCTTTTTTATATTATTATCAGCTTCCTGTCTACATTGATTTAAAATTTTAGACCTATCGGAAAATTTAAATAATTCACATTCAGAATATTGTTTATTAAATTTATCAAAATTACATTGCATTGTTCAAAAAAAATCATCTTCTAATTCAGACTTTTTATTATTAATTAATTCTTCAGAGAAATATTCATCTTTTAAAATATAGAAATTTTCTATTTCATTAACTGGTAAATGTAAAAATTTATAATTTATTTCATTATAGTTACTATTCTTTTTTTCTTCTATAAAAGCTATTTGTTTATTTTTTAATCAATCTCTGTCATTTTGTCTAAAAATTTTTAAATTAGGGTTTTTACTAATTTTATCAGTCTTTAAAAACCAATCCTCCCAGTCAAATTTTGTACATCAATTTGCAGAAATTATTTTATCTATATCTATTCAATATTTATTGAAAAAGTGGCTCCAAATTTTTATTCAATTTTCATCTTCACAAATAAATACTTTATTTGGTTTTAATTCCTCTACTTCTTTAATTTTTTCTTTTAATTTTTCAAATTCTTTTTTAAAGTCATTAAAATTTTCTTCAAAAATTCAATAGGCCTTTCTTACTTCATCAAGTCATTTTATATCATTATCGATTATTCAGTCTGGCATTTTTATAATTTGATATTGAAAATTTCAATCACTCTTTGACTTTTCTTCAATTCATAATAAGAAAAAAGGAGAATGAGAAGTTATTATAAATTGAACTTTTGGAAAAAGTGATAATAATTCAGGTAAAACTTCTTTTTGTAAATCAATATGTAGACTTAAGTCAATCTCATCAATCAAAACAATTCATTCTATTTGATTTAAGTTTATACTTTTAGTTATATCTCATTGATCTGAAAGTCTTATAATTTAACAAAACATATTTAGTAAAATACTTTGTCATCAAGAAAGATTATCAAGACTTGGTATAAAATCAATTCAAGTCACTTTATTAACTAATTTTATTCTATTTCATCAAAATATTCTTCTATTTATCTGAATTTCAATATTTTTTTGTAAAATTTTAGATAATATTTGTTCTATATTATTAATTCATTTTTGTAATAGTAAAATATCATTCATATTTTGCTTAGCTTTATATTCATCTTGTCAATTTTCACTATAAACTTCAATATCTACTCTTGAATCTAAAAATAAATCTAAAATCCAACTTTTATTATTTGAAAGTGAGTTTTCTATTATAATTGGCTTATTTAATTTTCAATTATATTTCTTTGATATTTTTATTTGTTCTCTATCTTCATTTTTCCATTCATTTAACCAATGAGGATTTTCAAATCTACTTACAGGAAAAAGGCAATAAGTATTTTTTAAAAAATCATCTTTTATATTTTTATCACTTTCTACATTTGTAATTATTTTTCATTCTTCCCAATTTCCTTCATTTTTAAATAAATTATTAGTTTTTTCTATAGTCTCTTCTACTTTTAATTCTCATGTTTTTTCTAAATATTGATATTTATTTTCTGTTCATTCAAAATTTAAAAATGAAAATGAGTGTTTTGTTCATGTTTTTTGATTAGATCATCAAACAACTCTATAATATGAGTGCCCTAATCATTGCATAGGTAATATATCACTAAAGTTTTGACCTGCTAATTCAAAAAAAGCATCAGTAATATTTGAAAGTAAAACTGTTTTTCAACTTCAGTTTTTTCATGTTAAAACTAAAATTTTTGGCTCTCAATTTTCTTTAAATAAGTCTTTTTCTAAGATTTCTAATCTATCAATCGGTCAATTATTTTCAACAATAATATTTTTTAGGTACATTTGTATTTAATTATAAATTATTTCTTTTTCTTTCATTTTGCTTGTGATAAGTTACTTCAAGCTAATATTTTCTTTACCTTAGGTTCACTTTTAGTTTTTAATATTTTTGAAGCTTTTTTAGCAATTTTATCACTTGTTTCTTTTTCTTTAGCCCTTTGAGATAAAGAACTTCAAGCTTGTTCTTTTGTAGATTTTGAAGAAATTTTATCTTTTAATTTTTTAGATGCAATTGTTGCAACTTTCTTAGATGTCTGTTTAGTGTTCATTTTTATATAATTAATTAATAATATTTTTTAAAAAGTTTATATCATAGTTATTCTTATTATCTATACTCTACATATTCTAAAATTAAGGAATAAAATAAATGTAAATACAAATTACAATAATGTTTTAATTTTTATTGTTTAGTAATATAATAAAAATTAAAATTAAATCAATAATTTTATATTAAATTGTGTATATAAAGTTTATTTTTCTATTATTATTACAATTTTTCCTATCTCGCAATATACAAAATAAAATACAAAAGTAAATAAAAATGTAACAATTTATGTTAAAAATATTAACATAAATTGTTAAAAACTTTGACAAATTTTTAAAAATCATATAATATTACTACATAAATAATTTAAAATTAAAATAAATATTATGATTAAGAATATAGAGAAGTTTAGAAAAGATAAAAAACTTATTCAAGATGAGGTAGCAAAATATTTAGGTATCACAAGACAAACATTTTCAAAATTGGAAAAAGGTAATATAGAACCTACTCTTTGACAAGCAGTTAAAATGGCTGAATTATTTTGAGTGGAGATAGATAATTTTATAAATTCTGATATTAAAACTGAAAAAACAGATAAAACTGATTTGGAAAAATATAAACAAATAATTCAGTTTTTTATAGATAATATAAAAACTAAAGATTATCCAAAAGTTACAAAAACAAAATTGGCTAAACTTTGTTATTTGGCTGATTTTGCTTGGTACTATAATAATTTAGAATCACTTACAAATCTTGAATATAGAAAAATCCAACAATGACCAGTTCCAGATGAGTTTTTTAGAGTTATAGATGAATTACTTGATGAAGAGTCTATATCTATTGAAATTGATTGAAAGTCATATTTAATTTCAAATAAAGAAAGACCTAATACTTCAAAACTTAATTTAGAAGAAAAAAGTTTTTTAAAAAAGATAGCTGATAAATGGAAATATAAAAATACTAAAGAAATAGTTGATTTTACTCACAATCAATTACCTTGGAGTATATGTTATGAAAAGGAAATTATTCAATATGGTTTAATAACTCAGGAAGATCCATCAAATGTTTATTAATAAATATTATAATATTTTAGTAGGTGAGTATGCTAAAAAACATTATATAAAACCATTTAGTAAAAAATATAAAAGATATGTTACCTTTTTCTGAAGTTTATGATATATTTAAATAATTCTCTTCTTAAAAAATTTGAATTTTTTCTTTTTTTCTATAAAATGCTCAAAATATTTTAAACTTAATTATATTAAAAATGATAGATATAAAAGTCGTATGACATAAAATTCCTGATACTGATTGTACCCTATCTGCAATAATTTTTGCTGATTTTTTGAATAAAAAATGAATGTATTCTGCAACTCCATATATTCAATGAAAATTAAATAAAGAAACTGAATATTTACTAAATTTACTTGATATCAAAACTCCTGAAATTGCGACTAGTTTTCCTAAGGGTAGTAATGTGGCATTAGTTGACCATAATGAAGAATTTCAAACTTTGGATAATCTATGAGAATTAAATGTAGAATTTTTAATTGATCATCACAAAATTGATTTCAGTACAATGACACCAGTAAATATAAGAATGGAAAAATTATGTTCTACTTGTTCTGTTTTGTATAAAATGCATAAAGAACAAAAGATTGAAATAAATGAAAAAATATGAAAAATGATGTTAGCTTGAATATTGTCTGATAGTTTACTTTTTAAATCTGCAACTACAACAAAAGAAGATATAATAATTGCTGAAGAATTAAAAAGTATTACTTGAATTACAGACTTTGAAGCATTTGCTATGCCTATGTTTGATGCAAAATCTGATTTATGAGATATAAGTATAGAAGATTTAATAAAATATGATTATAAAGTATTTGATTTTAATTGAGTAAAAGCTTGAATAGGCACTTTAGAAACTACTAATCCTTGATATTGATTAAGTAGAAAAGATGAAATATTAAAATGAATGCAAGAATTAAAAGAAAAAGATTGATTAGATTTTATATTATTATCTATAGTTGATATTATTTGAGAAAAAAATATATCAATAGTACTAGATTGAAATGATTCTAAAGTTGTTGAAGAGGTATTTTGAGCTAAAGTTGAAAATAATTTGGTAGATTTAAAAAGAAGATTATCTAGAAAAAAACAAATTATTCCAGAATTAACTCAGTATTTTTCTTAAAAAGTGTTATAGAATGACAACATTTTTTTAATACTCTTAGAGATTTTATAAATGTAGAATTTAAATATTTAGATTTAGTTACATTTAAATATAATGAAAAATCAGCTGTAAAAAACAATAAATGAAATAATTTTTATTCTGTATGAGATTATAAAATATTAAATGAATTAAGAATAAAAAAGTTAAAATCTGAGATTTACAATACATTAAAAGAAAAAAGAAATATAAAAAATAATGATTTTTATATTTCTTTTGATGGACTTAAATTATTTTTAGATAGGTGTTAACCTTGTTTATAGAGATATTAAAATCAAACAGCAAATCATAAAGTTATAACAATACTTGAACCATTTAGCTTTAAATATTCTTTTATTTTATCATCTTTGAGTCATCCAGCCTCTACTCATTTCATTTTCTCTTGCACAAGTCTCAATCATAAATTTTGAGCATAATGTCATGTTTCTATAAGCAGAAACCTTCCTCATCTTTCTGAATATTTTTGAATAACTCTATCAGGAAATCAAACAAAAACAAATATTGCAGATGGTTCTCATTCAAGTAATAATCAAAAATCTTTTTGAATATCTATATTGTCTATATTATTCACTATAGAAAGTGAATGATTGTCAGAATTATAATAAACAATTTTTTTATTCAAGTTTCATTTTACATTTAATAAAAAAGCAAAAACTTCTATAGGATATATTCATCATCAAGAAGGGACTAATCTTGTAAAATCTTCTTTTTGAGAGAAAGAATAAAACAAACTTCATAACTGTTTTTCAGTAATTTTTTTATCTGAAAATACTCTATCACTTTTTCTTTTTTTCATTATTTTGATCAATTTATCATTAGGTCTTTTTAACAATAAATCTTCTGTGGGGTATACTAAATAAGACATAGAATTATTTTCAGTTCTTCAATACTCTTCTAATCATTTAATGAAATTTAGATAGTTATGATCTGTAAGTTTTGAATTTTGCCAAAACAAATTAAATAAACTATTTTTCATTTTTTTAAGTTATATATAAAATTATCATAAAGGATGAGGATATTTATTTGGAAAAATAATTTCTTTGTTGTCAAAAAAATTTCAGTATCTCCATTTTACATCATTTATTTTTCATCATAAAAATGGAGTTTGCTCATCTCAATGTATTAAAGATAAATCAGGAGAAATACTCTTGTAAACATATAATCAAATAGAGTTCAAATCTATAGATGTAATATCTTTGTAGTAAAACTGGATTTTTTCTTTTTTAAGTGTATTTAATAAGTCTTTTAATAATTCTTTACTATCTCATTTATTATTTTTTTTCAAATCTATACTGTATTTTTTTGATTTATTAATTATAGGAACTTTATCCCATATTTGCGGATATAATGTATAATAAACTGCATGATGATCAAAATCTCTTAATTCATCAAATTTTTTGAATTCTAGTCAAGGATGAAAAGTGCTATAATAATTAGCAAAAATAGTTCATTGAGCCCACTCTGTAAATGATTTTTTTATTGCTTTTTCATAATTTTCTTTACAAGCTACTCACATACTAATTCTTTTCTTATTTCTGTGTATTAAATATCAACAAGTAAGTATTACAGGATGAGGATTCCAGTCTTGAGTTATATCAAAAAAATAAACTCTTCATCATTTATTTTCAATCTCTTTTTTGTAGTTTTTTGCAAAATTACTGTCTGATATATCTCTTCAAGGTAAAGAATTTTGCCAATATACTGTCAAAGCATCTCTTTCCAAAGATTCTTGCAATGATAATAATAATGCTCTATATTTATCAAAATGAGTAGCAAGTCAAGTAGATGTAGTAGGAATATTTACCTTTCAATACTTGGATCATAATCATATCATCTCTTGAGGTATATAAATTTCTTCATTTGTATAAATATTATACATTTTTCAAAAATATATATCTTTTATTTCTATTTTTTTGAAAGGAAAGTTTTTATTATTATATTGTTCATCTGAAAAAAGTGAAAAATCATCATAAGTTAAATATTTCTGGTCTTTTACTTCATCTATTTTTTTTATTTCAAAATCATAAACAAAAGCAGAGTATCTTTCTAGTGATTCTCATATAGCTCATAAAATAGCTAAATTTTCATCATAATTTGCACAACCACTAGCACTACTCCAATAAGCTGTTGTATTTTCTGGAACTGAATAATTGTATATTCAATCCACATCAGCAAAGCTATTTTCAATTTTTTGAAAAGGCATAGTGATTCAACATCTAAAATTAGTTGTATTTTCAAGTATGTATTGATTTAAAGTTTTCATATTTTATTTATTATATGATATTATCTAATTATGGCAGTTTATAGAATAAAATTATTAAACTATAATTAATCACAGCACTTGAAGCAAAAGCTCTTGAAGTTTATAGAATAAAATTATTAAACTATAAGTAATAATTAAGAGTACTATAGCAGTTATATTTATAATTGATAGTGTTGTTTGTTTAAAATTTAATTTAATTTCTTTTGATGTAAGTAAATAATAATATATTATAATATAAATAAAAACTCCTAAATTTTGAAAAGCTAATAAGTAAAAGTTTTCAACTCAATTATTAAAATATTGAACAACTGTAAATAAAATATGTGCTAAAATCAAAAATATTAAATATAACTTTAAATATATAATAGATTTTTCTTTATTTAAAAAAACAAAAATTGAAATAAAAACTCACCAAATTGAAATAAGAATATCTATAAGTGAAAGTAAGTTAAAATAAGAAAAAATGTAAGCTAAATTAAAAATACTTACTGAGAATATAAATAATATTATAAATAATAATGGTCATCATTTTATATTTGAATTATTTTGCTTTTCACTTATTAATTCATCAGTAAAGTTTTTAACTGAATAAAAACCATACAATACAGCTACACTAATAAAAATAAATAAATAATTTAATAAGAAAGTATTTATTATTTGTATTATTTTAAATGGTGCTAATATTAGTTTTGAAATTAAAAAAACACCTAGAACCAATAATATTCCAACAATTAGAGTTGGTATAAGTTTTTTAATTTCTCAAATTATTGAATTATTCATTATATTTTTTAAAATTATTAAATAATAAATTACAATTATGAGCTTAATTAATTATTTTAAGCCAAGCATTAAACTCTATAACCATAAAAATTACAAAAAATATTAATATAAAAAAGATAGTTTCATAATTATTTTTAAGTTTTCTTAATAAAAATCATAATAACAATAAATATAATGGTGCTAATATTAATAATATTAAAGTTCCATAACCTATGGAAATAATAAGACTAAAAAAAGCAATAATACTGATTATCAGAAATATAAGTACTGCCAAAAAGATTCAGACAGCTTGACCTGTTTCTAGCTCTTTATTATTCTCTCTAGCAACACTTCATATACTTCTTGTAGTTAGAATACTAGTAGCAATAGTAGTAATTATACAGCAACAGCAACAACTACTACATGCCGCACAAGTCGGAGTAGAAGCAGAAACTCTTGTTTTTTTGTTGTCAAATTGAGATATTAGTTTTAGCATGATTTTTTAGTTATTAAATAAATTTATTGTTTTCTTTTTTCAATTTTCTATGTCATTATTACAATGTGGACACCAAGGTAGCTTATAAACTTTATCTATTTTAGACTCTAATGTTTCAAAATTAAAACTCCAAGCATTTTCAATAAAATTAGGACAAGTTCAAATATTACTAAAATCGTTTAAAAACTTCTTTATATATCAAGTTATCAGTTCATAATTTTCTGTAATATTGGGTACTAAAGGAGGTTCTATATCTCACCAATTTTGTGTTATTTTTCATATAAAACATCATAAACAAGCAGTTTTTCAAGGAAAAACCAAAGGTCATATAGAAATATTGTGATCATATCAAATATCTATCAAAATATGAGTTTTTTTAATATTTTCATAATCTTTTAAAATTTCTTTTAGTTGAGAGTTAGTCCTTATTATCAAGATAATATCCTCATTTCATTCTTTAAGTGAGATATTATCACTTTCTTTTAAAAATTCAAATAATTTATTTTCTATATTCTCATTTTTATCTCATATCCATTTTATTGAAAAATTCAAATTACTTGACTTCTCTATTTTTTTATCGTAAAAAACAAATACTCATGCATTTATAAGTTTTTTTATAATTTCATCAAAGTCTTTATTTTTAATAATGTTTTCAAAATCATTACTTTTGTAAGATTCAAAAAGAATTTTTCACATATTCTCATTTAAATCATCTATTAAATAAGAATCATCTGCTCATTTTGTGATGATACTATTTCAATTTTCGTAAATTAGGTTCCAGTTTGGATTTTTTTTAAGCATAATAAGCTAAATTTATATATTTATTTTTGTTAATTTTTTCTATAGTCCCGTTTCAAATCCAGCCACTTTTATAGAAGTTAAAATCAGGATTTTAAAAGTCATAAAATTGAGATAAATAATTATTAGAAATAAGTTTAATAGAATTGATANNTCATCATTCCTTTCATTTAGCTATATATTTTATTTCTTTCAAGAAACTATTAATTGGGTATTTAAAGCGATGCACAAAATGTATTATACTTTCTACGACTTTTTTACAAAAAAGATTTGCTATTTAAATAATATCTGTATAATATTTAAGAGAAATGTTTTGTTTAAGTTTTTTCCTTTGTGCTAGGCCTCTAATATAAGTCATAATACTAAGTATAAAATAAACTATTTTCTCACATTTTATTTTTTTATTTAGTTAAAAATGGAAACTAATAAATTATTCATTGGAGGGTTATCATGGGGGTTAGATTGGCAAGAAGTTAAAGATGTATTTAAAGAATACGGAGAAGTAACTTTCGTTAAAGTTATCAAAGATAGAGAAACAGGAAGATCAAAAGGTTTTGGTTTTGTTGAATTTTCTAATATAGAAGATGCTATCAAAGCTAAAGAAGCTATGGATGGAGCTGAAGTTGATGGAAGAACTATCAAAGTTGATTATGCTCAAGAAAAAAAAGAAGATTAATATTAAATTGTTCTTCAAAAAAATACTAAATTATTAAATAATTTAGTATTTTTTTATTTTATTAAAATTTTCCTTTTTTTCTCATAATAATATATATAAAAATCATAATAATTGTTGTTATTGCTAATAAAAAATATACAGAATTACTACTTTCTTGTAATGGTAAATCAATATTCATTCAATAAAATGAAGTAAGTAATGTTAAAGGTAATATAAAAGCAGAAAAAAATGTAAGTATTTTCATTACATAATTCACATTCATATCAACTATTCATTTATAAGTATCTTCTATATTTATAATATGTTCTTCTAAAATTGTAATACTATTTACTATATATAAAACTTTATCTTCTAAATCTTCAAAATATTCTTCTATTTCTCATTTAAATATTTTATTTATATTTGATTCTGTAGATCTCATAACAGCTACTTGTGGTAAAAACATATGTTTTAAAAAAATTATATTTCTCTTTTTTATCATTATATCTTTAACAAGTTTATAATTAATATCTTCAAAAACTAGTTTTTCTAATAATTTTAAATCTTTTTTTGAACTATCTATAGATTTAAATATTTTTTCAAACATAGATTCTATTATTTCATATAATATATATCAAGAATATAATTTTGTATTTTCATTATCATAAAAATCTTGTTTTTCATATTTTGTAAAAATTTTATCTATATGTATTCATGGAAAATTTCTAAATGTAATAAGTAAATCCTTTCTCAAAAATATATTAAATTCATTTAATTCATATGATTTTGTACTTATACTATATTTAGGAAAATGTAAAACCATAAAAAAATAATCATCATAAGAGTCTATTCTAGCTCTTTGATTTTCTTCCATACAAGCTTCTATATCTAATTCATGAAAATCATGTTCTTTTAAAACTGCATAAATTTCTTTTTTTTCTAAATTAAAACCATCAATCCATGTAATTCATTTTATTTTTAATTCTCTTATCATTATTACAATTTAATTTTTATTATAAATTATTTATCAGAACTAATGAGTCTAATTTCAAGTGGTATACTATCTTTTATATGTAAATCAGTTTGAGGAAAAGGAATTGTTATATTATTTTCATTTAATGCTTTATATACCAATCTTAAAAAAAGTCATCTTGTTGATACTGGTGTTTTAGATTCATCTCATTCAATCCAAACATTTAATAAAAAATCTACACTATTACTAGACATAGAAACCATTGCTATACTAGGAAAAAGTTTTTCTGTTTTAATGAAATCTAAATCAGACTCTAATAATGTTCATAAAATTACTTCTTCCACTTTTTCAAAAGTAGTTCAATATGCTACTCAAAATGGGATTTGTAATCTATTTTTATTATCTCAACGAGTCCAGTTTATAATATTATTTTGTACAAAACTTTGGTTAGGTACTATTATATCTATATTATTACTTGTCCTTATAGTTGTTGATCTCATATTTATTTCTTTTACATTTCATCTTAAGTCATTTCATAACTCTATATAATCTCAAGTTTTTATGCTCTGTTCAAACATAAGTATTATACCCGAAATAAAATTAGATACAATAGTTTGTAAACCAAAACCAATACCAACTGATAATGCAGATACAATCATTGTGAAATTTGATAAATCTATTCAAATAATTTTTAAAGAAATTATAATTACAATACCTATTATAACATAATAACCCATATTTGCTAAAATGGTAATTGTACCATATGATACATTTTTATTTCTCTTTTTTATTGAATAAATCAATTTTTGATAATATTTTCATATAGATAATCATAATAAAAGAGTGAAAATAAAAGTTAGTAAATTAAAAAGACTTGTATTAATATCTATAAATGAAAGAATTGGATATTTTAAAACTACGGATACTTCCTTTAAAAAAGGAGAAAAATTTTGTAAAAAAGAAAATTTTTGATAGTAAGAAATTCATATAATTATTATTATAATTAATATAAAAAAGTATAATAAATAATTTAAAACTCTACTTTTTATTAATTGTAAAATCGACATAATAAATAAATATTAATATTAAATATTTTATATTATACATCAATTTTTTATTTGATACAAATAAAAAGAATATTTTTGTAAAAAATATTCTTTTTTCAGAAACTAAAAAAAGTGAAGTATTTAAAAAAAATACTCCACTTTTTTATAACTTAATTTTAATTTCCTAATCTTATTTTAAACAAAATATTTATATTTTAATTATCTTAATTTTCAAAAATGTTTACCTTTTTTATTATATTTAAAACCTTCTAACATAGATTCTTCTTCATTTGTCAAAGTTTCTCAAGCTTTTCTTTTCTCCATTATTGTTTTAAATTCTTCCATTTTAGCTTTCATTTCAGCTCTTTCTTTTATAATTTCATTTCTTATTACTTCTTGTTCACTAGTTAATTTACCTCAAGCAAGTAAAGTATCAATTACAGATTCCTTTAATCCCCTTTTTACTAATTGTTCTTCTGTTTTTTTATTATAAAATTCAATTTTCTGTTCATCAGTCATTGAATTTAAAGCTATTTTTTCCTCATTTGTTAAATTATTTTTCATTAAACCACCTTTAAAATATTCCATTCAAGATCATTTTTTTAAATTTTTAAAAAATGGCATATTTTTAGAATTTATATTAGTATCATTAGCAAATGTAGCTCAAACTCAAGCTGTCAAAATACCAGAAATTAAAATACCTGCAACTATTTTCTTATTTATCATAAATTTATTATAATTAAGATTTAAAATAATTTCTTTTACAAATTAAATATTTTTACCTAATATTTTATATATTTTAACTTATATAATTATTACTTTTATATTATTAATTTTACTTTTTAAAATAAAAGATTATATTTTAAATGCAAAGGAAACTTTGTGTTTGTAGTGTAACCTCGTAGTTACACTTTTTATTATATTTCTAAAATATAAGAATTAATTAAGAATTCTATAAAAATAGATTTTTTTTTGTTAAATAGTTAATAAATATATTATATTAATTTTAAAAAACTTTTCTCATTTTTATTCACTGTGTAATATTCGAGGTTACATTTTGTATTATATGTTTATTAAGTAAGAATAAATTAAGAAAAATATTTATTATTCTTTAATACATAAAGTATAATCAGTTTTTCTTATTTCACCTAACTTATTTAAGGAATAGTTGTTTTTTTGTAAAATAATCTAAAAAATGATATACTAAGACCATAATATAAAATAAGTCTAATTTATATGTGAAAAATAATAAAACAATCAGTTGAAAAAATAACTATTAATAAGCAAAAATTTAACCTTGGAATGAAATGAAGTTTCAAGATTGATTTTGCTAATGACAGTTTTTGACCTTATAATTATAAATTTGAAAGAGAGGACTGTTATTTTAATGATTGATTAGAGGATAGATGAACAAAAATATTTCCTCTAAAAAACAAAAAGTTTGATAATACAGAAATTTTTTTAGAAACAGATGATATATTTATAGCTATTTGAGAAAGATGAAGTCTTATATGATGAGATAAAACATTTGTGGATATAATAAATATCAAAACAGAACAAAAACAAAGGATATTTACAGATGAAGTAAATTTAATATATAATTCAGATGATAGTATTATAATAAATTGTAAATTAGAAAAAGTTTTTAAGACTTTATTTTTAGATTTAGATACATTAGAAATAAAAAAGGAAAAACAAGAAGAATTGCAAGCTTTTTTTAAGTCTGTATATAATGTTTTAGAAAATAAATGGTATTTGCTTGATTTTAATAATAGAAATAAAATATATGAAAATATAAAATATATAGATGGTTATTTTAAATTAATATCAAGAAATACTAAGTGAAAACCAGAAAGCTTTAATAGAAAAACTTTCACTTTATATTTTGATAAAAAAAGTATCAATGTTTGGTTTCAAAATAATAATATAAATAAAAAAAAAATATTAAAGTATGAGAATTTTTTAAAAAAAAGAAACTTTATAAATAACCAAAATTATATTTTATGAGATTTTATAAAAAGAAAAATTATTATAGAATTTATTAAATATAAAATATCTAATCAAAATACTTTTCATTCAATTATTCTTATTATTTCATATTTAATAATAAAAACTAATTTTCCAAAATGATATTATGATATATTATTATTTGAAAATTATGAAAAAGGGTTTTCGTTTGATTTTAAAGATATTCCATATAAAGGTAATAACATAGGTATTACAAAATCCTTTTATATAAAACAAAATGTAGAAAATAATTATAATACTAAAGATTCATAAACTCATGCAAAACATAACAACTATATATCGTTTTAACACTCCTTTTTTAGATAAAGATAAAGAAATAAATCAAATAAATTTAATATTAGATAAAATAAAAACATCTTTAAAATTTGAAAGTTTACTTTTTATTGAAAAGAAAAAAATAGTTTGAGATTATTATAAGATAACTTTAGAATTTCAAGATAATTTATGAAAAATAGATTTATTTTATGTAAATGAAATTTGAGAATATTATCTACCAATATTTGAGCTAGATATTTTTTTAAATAATACATTTTTAATTAATGATACCAATAAAAAAAGAGCAGTTAAATTTTTAACTAATATATTTGAATCTTTTGATTGATTAAATGAAAAAGAGTATTTAATAGATATAGATAAAAACTTATATTATAAATGATTTTTAAAAAGAAAAATCTATCCTCATTATGATTTTACAAATATTGTAATAATACAAAAAGAATTTGAAAATAAAAAATGAATGAAATTATTAGAGAATTTTATAATTAATTTTAATAACAAAAATTTTATATTAAAAAAAGAAAACTCAAAAGAATATCACAAAATTCATTCCCTACTTCTTTATTTTATATATCTAGTATTTATAATGCATGAAAATATTATAAATATAAATAAAACTCAAAAATGATTAAATAATATTTATGTATGATATTATGATGCTCATAAAAAACATATGGAGCAAAGACTTTCCTTTTTATGAGATTTGAATATAGTTATATTTAAAGAATATAAAGAAAAACTAGAATTACTTTTTAAATTATTTTCATAATATACATATAAATATGAATAAAAATTCTCTAAATACAATTATAATTATTTTTATAATTTATATAATAATAAAATTTATACCTTACTGAAATTATATATTATACCCTATTAATTTGATAGTAACTTTTTTACATGAATTTTGACATGCATTTTTCGCTCTTATTACAGGTTGAAGTATTAAATCAATAAAAATAAATACTGATTGAAGTTGACTTGCTACTACTATTTGATGAATTAGATGATTAGTGATTATATGATGATATATTTGATCAGCTATATTTTGAAATATACTTTTGTATTATTCAATTATTTGAAAAAATAAAACAGCAGAATATATAAGTATATTTTTATGATTATTAATGATTTTTTCAGCTATAATATGGTTTTCTTGAATTATTTCATCATTAATACTTATTACAATTTGAGCTTTTATAATTTTTATAGCTTTAAAAACAAATTATGATAAAATATTTTTATGATTTATAGGTCTTGCTAGTTTGTTTTATATTATTGAGGATTTTAGAGTTTGACCTAGTAGTGATTTAGCAAAATTTAGCGAAATATTTATAATAATTCCTCAATTTGTATGGATGTATATTTGGCTTTTTATAGTTTTGGGAATTACTTTTTATAATTTAAGAATGCTTTTAAAGAAGTGATAAAGTTAAATATTTTTTAAAATAATAATTATGCAAAAAAAATACTCTCTTGCTCTTGGTTGATGAGCTGCTAGATGAATTGCTCATATATGAGTGATAAAATATTTTGAAGAAAATAATATAGAAATAAATGAAATTGCTTGAACTAGTATGTGAGCTATAGTTTGAGCTTGTCTAGCTATTTGAAAGACAAGTAAAGAGATGGAAAAAATAATCTCTGAAGTCAAGTTTTTAAAATTAATAGACCTAAACTTTAAAGAATCTCTATTGTCTGGAGATAAAGTGTATCTCTTACTACAAGATATTTTTTGAAATACATTAATACAAGATACAAAAATTCCCCTAAAAATAATTTCAACAAATCTAGAAACTTGAGAAAAATATATATTTAAAACTTGAAAAATAATAGATGCTATAAGAGCAAGTATAAGCTTGCCTTCTATTTTTAAACCTTATGAAATTGATTGAGTAAAGTATTTAGATTGATGACTTAATTCAAATTTGCCAGTTTTAGAATTAGATTGAAAAAACATCTTAGCTGTTAGTGTTATTAGAGAAGAAAATAAAAAAATAAACACTCATGAAAAAATATTTTGATTAAATTTTAAAACCTCTTTTTGGAAATATAATTATAAAGTCTTAAAAAGGACTATTTCTATAATTATGAAAAATAATGAGGATTTTTCAATTAGTATAGCTACGAGTCAATGAAAAAATATTTTTCTATTAAAACCAAAAGTATGGGATTATGAATATTTTGATTTTTTAAAATATGAAGAAATTATAAAACTATGATATGATGAGTGCATTGAGATTGATAATATAAAAGTTTAATTTTAATTGATATTTTAAATTAATATGTTAATATTTATGTGTAAATAATTTAATTTTTAATAAAATATAACCTATGCAAAATATTGAATTATATGATGATAAAACAGAAAATTATGTTTTATCTCAAGTTTTTAAAAATTCTAAAACTATTGAAATACTAAAAGATATACATGATATTCTTGATAAAAAAGAAGATATAGATTTTTGACAAAATATAAACTTTTTATCTACTCTATATAAAAAAGTATGATTTATAAATGAATCAAAACTTGATAATGAAACAAAAACTGATTTGATGATTTTGTTTTTTTGAGATGATATTTTATCTATAGATTATTTACCTTGAGTAATTAAATGATATGCAAAAGATATTGAGAAATTTAAAAACTTAGATATAGAAAAAAAGGGGTTTATTTTTTATCTAATAGAATTAGTTGTTGATAAAAAAATAAATATTCATGATGATCATTATCTTTTTTTTATGGAATCAAAAAAAGATAGAGAATTAATTTGTGAAATAATTATTGAGCTTTGTAATTATTGACTTGAATTACTTAAAAAAGATATTGATTATTTATTAGATCAACAACATACATTTTTTGACAAATATTTCTCATTTAATGAGAATTATTTGAAAGATAAAGAATTAGAATGGTTTAGAAAACACTTTTATGAGATGGTTCAATATATGTATATATATCTTACTTCAAAAAATGAAATAAAAAATAAAATATCACAAATACAAACAAGAATTGAAAATAAACTAAAGTTTTGTACTTAAAAAAATCATATAAAATGAAAACTTTAAAATTCAAATTCTCATTTTACGATTTTCAACAAGATATATTAAATACTTTTGAAAAAGAAGTAAAAAGATGAGACAAAAAAATACATATAGTAGCTCCTCCTGGTAGCTGAAAAACTGTAGTATGAATAGAAATACTAAATAGACTTTGATGAAATTCTTTGATACTTGTTCCAAATCTAACACTTCAGGAACAATGGAGAGATAAAATAACAGAGCTTTTTTTGGATGAAAATAAAAATATTGATGATATAGTTTCAACCAATACTGATAAAATCAAACAAATAAATATCTTAACCTACCAATCACTTACTCAAACTTGAGAAGCAGATGATTATATAATTGAAAAAATTATTAAAAGTTGGTATAAAGAATTAATTAATGAATTTAAAGATTTTAGTGAATTTCATAATTATATAGAACAATTAAAAGAAGATGATATAAAAGAGTATTCAAATAATATATCTAAATATAAAAAAAAGGAAAAAACTAATGATAATATGGATAAAATATTGTCAGACAAAGTGCTTGATTATTTTAATAGATTGAAAGAATATAACATAAACTCAATAATTGTTGATGAAGCTCATCATTTAACTAACTGGTGGTCTACTTGTGTTTATTATTTATGGGGACATCTGTGAGAGAATTTTATAGTATGACTAACAGCTACTCCTCCTTATGATGATAGTGATTTTTATATAGTAGATGAGAGTTATTCAAAACTTTTGTGAGAAGTAGATTATTATATTCCTCAACCTGCAGTTGTAAAATCAGGTAGACTTGCTCCATATCAAGATCTTGTTTATTTTGTAGAACCATCAAATGATATTTGAGACATTTTAGAAAAATATGATAAAGACTTAAAAGATTATATAAATACTAATTTATCTGATATAAATAAAGAGATATTTAATTACTTAGAAGAAAATTTTGATGATTTACTAAAAAAGTCATCAAAAATGCTTATTAATTATATCAAGTTTTTATATAATTATTCTGATTTTGACTTATCTAGTTATATTTATAGTGATGAGATATGAAAAAAATTAAATATAGAAGATATTGCAAAAACTATTTGAAGATATATGCTTTGTATTAGATTAAAAACTAATAATCTAGATGAAGATAATATAAAAAAAATATTTTACAATCTATGATATATTTATAGAGCTAATAATTTTTATAAATTTTCAACTCCTATAGATAAACTTCTTATTTATTCTAAAACAAAAATTAATTGAGTAAAAAATATTTTAGATAAAGAAATTAAAAACTTATGAGATAATCTAAAATGTGCTATAATAACTGATTATTTAAATGAAAATGACAATAATTATATAAATTGTTTTTATATTTTAAAAGAATTATCAAAAGATTATAAAGATCTAAATCCTATACTTGTTTCATGACAATGAGTTTTTAGAATTGATGAAAATGGGAAAATAATAGAATTAGATGAAAATATTATTTCTATTACAAGAAAATTAACTTCTTGAGAAACAAAGCTAGTTATTTGAACTAAGTGAATACTTTGAGAATGATGGGATTGTCCAAAATTAAATACACTTATAGATCTTACTTGAATAAAAGCATATATGAGTGTAAATCAAGTTAGGTGAAGAGCTATAAGACTTGATTTAGATAACAATAAAAAAGTATCAAATATTTATGATATAGTATGTATTTGAAAATGATATAATTGAAACAATGATATTGAAAGACTTATTCAAAAACATGAACAATTTTACTGAGTAGATGATACTTGAATTATCATAAAATGAGTAGATCATATATATCCAAATCTTGAAAATATAGATAAAACATTTTCAGAAGTGAATGAAAATATGCTAAAAAGAAGTGGATTTAGAGATTATGCTTACAAATTATGGTGAATAAATGAAAAATACGAAAATAAAGAAGTATTTTGACTTTATTTAGATATTGAAAATTTTTGACATATATTGCCAAGTGTCATTAATGAAAATACAATAGCTAATTATTTAAATTATTTAAAAGATTATAACTTAGTAAAAGAAAATAATAATTATAATTTAATAATAAAAGATTTTTTAAATTCTATAATATTAGTATTTACTAATACTTTAAAAGATAATAAAATTATACCTAATGATTTTAATTTTGAAATAAAAATAAATCAAAATAATGTAAAAATAATATCTAATTATTATGATGAATTAGTTATAAAAAACTTTATATCTATTTTAAGTCAGACATTTAATATTGTAACAAATCAAAAATATATTATATGATTTGATTTATTTAAAATAAATTGAAATAGTATTGATAAAGTTAGTGTATTTTTTTGACTACCAAAAGAGTTATCAAGAAATATAAATTTTAGAACAAGTTTAAAAAATAATTTTAAAAAGTTTTTAGAAATTAATTTAGAAATATTAAATCAATATAATGAATTATATTTAAATATTCAAAACAGTTTTATTATTAAAGAAAATAAATATTATAATAATATTATCTTAAAATATTATTTTAGATTTTTATTAAAAAATAAATATAAAAAAATAGATAATAAGAATCCTAAATATCTTGAATATAATGATTTTATTGCTTTAGATAAAAATAATTTATATCTAAAATATTTGTATATAATTATATCTAAATTAGAAGAATATAAAACAAAACAGTTAAAATATTTAAAAGAAAAATTAAATGTTTTAAAAGAAAAGTGAGAAAAGAGTATTATATATTTTGAAGAAGAATTAAAAACTTGTCATGAAGAAAGTAAAATTATAGAAGCAATTAAAATTATAGAAGCAATTAAAATTATAAAAGAAAATAATATAATAGAATATAAAAAAATTTTACTTGATAACGAGTATAACTTATGTTATTTATCAAAAACATTATTAAATTTAGAAAATAATATATGGAATGAAAATTTTAATTTAACAATTTCTGAAATAGAAAAAAACTATATCTGAAAAAAAACTTTTATCACTTCTAAAATAGAAAAATTATGGATATAAAAGAAAGCAGTATTTTTTATAACAAGTCAAAAAATATGTATAAAGTTGATTTATGATTTTATACTAGATTTTTTGATAGCTTGATTTTTGATAACAATTTAATAAATAAAAGATATTGAGAAAATAAAAATATTTCTAGTGATTTTAAAGTAGATAAAAATTATATCTTATGATTCAGTAGTTTTTTTGACTATAAATATATAAATATTTTTAATCTTGATGACTTTAGTATAAAAAATAGGATTGTATATGATTTTAGATTAACAAGTTTTAGTATAAATTGAATTAATTATTATTTATTAATTTTTCTAGATTTAGATTTTAATATATGATATTTTACTGACTTTGAAGATAAAATGTTTAGTTTAGAATTAGTTAATAATAATTTTTTTATAAAAAATAGTATTTTTGATAGTATAGTTTTTAGCTATAGTTTTTGATTTGAAGAGATTAAGAAAAATATTGAGACAAAATCTACTCTTGAATATTCTATAATAGATTTTTATTATTTTAAAGATATTTATAATACTTCTTTTGATCAAAATTTTATTGAAGATTTAGTTAAAATAAATATAGATTACCTAAAACTAAATTATGATTTTTGAATTGTTAAATTTGAAATATACAATAATGATAAAATCTTTTTAAATGAACTAAATAGGCTATTTTTATCAATAAATAATATTCAATTATTAACATATTTACCAGAAAATAAAGAAATAATTGAGATATTTTCTAATTTTGAGAATATCTCAAAACTTGATTTAAAAGAACTAGAATTTACTTTCCAAAAACCAACAAATATTTTTGAGTATGATAATAGATATCAAGTATTTTTAAAAAACTTTTTTAAATTACAATATGTATTATACACTCTAAAAAGTTCATATAAAGATATCATAAATAATAATTTTCATTCAAATTATTATGAAAAATTACACTCTCTAAGACTTGATAGCAAAAAAGAAGAATTAGAAAAAAGTATTGTATTTTTTGAAGAAAAGTTTGAGAAAATTAAAAAATGATAAATTAAAATATTTGTTACTATCATCTGAGAATATATTTAATTAAGATAATAGCTTAATATAACAAAGGGCTAAAGCCCTCTGTTAACAAACTGATTTTCACTTTTGTGTAATATTTTGTCAACAGAGGGCTTTAGCCCTTTGAATAATTTATTTCAGTTGATAGTAACAAATATTTTTTGTAAAATAAAATATGCTAAAAATAATACATTATTCAGATAATTTAATTTTACGAAGTTTATAACTTTTTTAAATAAAAATATGTGATTATTTCTATTTAATTTATAAAAACTTAAATTACTACCTCCATATTAATAAGTAATAATAATAATTGTCAAATTCATAGAAAGTATAATACATTTTG
>DIUG01000050.1 GCA_002422305.1 Patescibacteria group bacterium UBA6164
GTTAAAAAGTTTTGTATGAATGGTACTAGTGATGAATACACTATGATTTTATGGGGAAACTCATTGTGAGTGATGAAGAAAAGATATGATAATCCAAACAAAAGATACATATTTTATACTAGAATTTAAAGTAGGTAAAACTACGAAAGAAGCAATATTACAAATAGAAAAACAATATGTTCCATATTTAACAGACGGTAAAAAAATAGTAAAGATATGAGTTAATTGGAATAAGAAAAAAAAGTTATTTGAGATAGAGATAATGGAATAAAATAAAAACTATATGATACGGGTCTCTATGAGAAATTTTTTAGTACTAGAGACCGGTATTATAATGAAAAATAAAATAAAAAAGATTTGCAAAAGTAAGAAATAAAAATAAAATTATTTTTTAATATGCTACAACAAGCTACAATGGAATAGTTTATTCAAATTCATCTGTAATAAAAGACAGGTATCTTTTGTTTTACTTTTGGTAAAACAAAAGATACCTGTTTTATTTATTCCTTATTTTCTAGTTTTTCTTTTATTTTCAAATTATCTTTTAAATAAATATTTCATCTTTCAGTTAATATATTTTTTATAAGTTTATCTCAAAATTCTAATCTATTAAAAAAATCATCTGTAGTAATAATAGCATATTTTACCTTTCTTCAATAAAAAGTAGTAGTTAAAAAATCACTTAATCCGTCTTTATCAACTTCTCAAATCAAAAAAATATCTAAAATATTTTTTCAGTTAGAAAGAAGTTTAGTTTTTAATGCTTCATTTATAATTACTAATTCTAAATTTATTTGAGTTTTGAAATAATCTTTTATCTTATCCATAGGATTATAACTTTTTATAAATATTTTTATAAATTCGTCTAGTAAGTAAAATTTATTATTTACATAAAATATCTTTTTCTTTAATTCAGTTCTATGTTTTAAAATTCATAATTCAGTTAAATTATCTAATTCTCTTTTTATTGAATTAATTTGTTCATCTAAATCTCTAGATAATCATCTCATATGAAATCACTCATTATTTCAAGATTCATATTCTAGAAAAAGCTTTTCAAGTAGTTTTGTTCTACTTTTTGATCAAAATATTTTAGATATATCTAAATCTTTCATTTTTTATTTATTAGTTATTTTTAAGTATTTTTTCTAATTCACTTGAATATAATTTTCAAGGTATGTAGTGATAATGTATATGTTTTATACTTTTTCATCAATTTGTTTGTCTTATAAAAGAAAAATAATCTTTATCTTTATAATAATTACTAAAAAAATCTTCTGCTACTTTTAGTTCTATTAATTCATTATTATTTAATTCTTTGGTATGTTCTATATGTCTATTTGAAATTAATAATAAATGTTGCTTTGATCAATTATATGGGTATTTATTATTTTTTATTTTCCAATATTTTCATTTCCATATAGTTAGTGTGTCATCATTTTTACAAAATGGACAATTTTCTATTCATATACTTTCTTTTCATTTAACCATTTTATCCCATATATTTCTATTATGAATTTGCATATTTTTTCAATATAAAATATTAAATATTATATTTTTTTATATAATTTATTTAATATATATTAAAAATCAAATAATTTATTGATTTAACTTTATTATTATATATATTATTCTATAAATAGCTATTATTATTTAGTTAAATTTAAAATTTATTTTTATAAAAGTAATTTATGAAAAATCTAAGACAGGAACTAGAAGATAGATGATTATTATATCAATATTCAAATGAAAAAATGTTTGAATTATATGATAAATGATGAGAATTATTTTATTGTGGTTTTGATCCTACTGCGGATTCTCTTCATTTATGAAATTTTATAGGTTTTATGGTAGCGGTTCATTTTATGAGAAGATGAAATAAATATATAGCTTTAACTGGTTGAGCAACTGGTATGATTTGAGATCCAGGATGAAAGGATTCAGAAAGAGTATTTTTAAGTGAAACAGATTTAGATAACAATCAATCATTAATAAGTAAACAAATTTCAAATATATTAAATAATTTATCAGATTTTACATGAGAAAATTTCAAGTATGATTTTGTTAATAATAAAGATTTCTACAAAGATATGTGATATTTAGATTTCTTGAGAGAAGTTTGAAAATATATTACTGTTAATGTTATGATTTCAAAAGATACTGTAAAAAAAAGAATACAAGATCCTAATCAATCAATTTCTTATACTGAATTTTCATATATGTTATTACAATGATATGATTTTTCTAAAATGTATATAGATAATTGACTAAAACTTCAAATATGATGATCAGATCAATGGTGAAACTTGCTTACAGGTACAGAAATTATTAGAAAAAAATATGATGCTGAAACTTATGCTTTTACTTGGCCACTTATTACAGATTCATCAGGTAAAAAATTTGGTAAATCTGAATGAAATGCTATATGGTTAGATGAAAATAAAACTACTCCATATGAAATATATCAATTTTTTATTAATACTACTGATGAAGATATTTCTAAATTTTTAAAAATGCTAACTTTAATAGAAACTGAAGATATTGATAAAATAGTAGCTCAACATATGGAGTATCCAGAAAATAGAAATTGACAAAAATTGTTAGCATATAAAGTAGTAGAAATAATTCATGGTACAAAAGAAGCTGATTTAGCTTTAAAAATAACTGATTTTATGTTTACTTCTGACAATAGATTAGATGTATTAAAATGATTAACAAAAAATGAATTAGAAACATTTAAACAATCTATATGATGATTTGAATATAATCAAGAAAATTTATTTGAAACAATTGTAAAATCATGATTAGCTAAATCTAACTCTGAGGCAAGACAATCTATTCAATCTCTAGCTATAACTATAAATGAACAAAAAATTTCAGATTTTAATTATGATTTCAATAATTATTTTATAAATTCAAAATTTCTACTTCTTTGAAAATGAAAAAAAAGTTTTAGAATAATTACAAGGTAAAAAAATATTTAAATATTTTTTTAGTGTTTTTTTTGTTATTTTTATTTTTTATGATATTATTTGAAATATATATTTTAATTTAAAATTTAACTATGAGAAAAATAATTTTATTTTTGTTTCTATTTCTTTTTGTAAAACAAACTTTTGCTATTAATACAATTGGTACTTTAGAAAAAATTCCAGTAAATTTTAAATCAGAATGTTATGAATTTTATAATAAAATAGATAAATGATTAGTTGGGGATATTTTTTGAGAAAATTATAAGACTTTTAAAATAAAATTAACAGATTCTAGAGATATAGTATTTACTCAAAATGGTTTTATATTACCATATAAATATTACTCTGATGTAAAAGATATATATAATTATGAAAATAATTTAGGAATAAAACAAGATTATTTATTAGATAATAATAATAATACATTTATAGAATTAAATTCAAAAACTCAAAATGAAATAATTCTTAATTTTGAAAATTTTTTAGAAAAAGATAATTTTAATTTTGTTTTTGATTATAGTTCTAATAATTATTCTCCATATTTTTATATAAGTGATAATAGAACAAGTTGGAATTTAATAAAAAAACAAGATATAGAAAATTTTTCATTTAAATTTTTAAAAATAAATTTTGTATCAAATATAAAAGATGATTATTTAGAAAATATAAAAATATATGAATTAAATTTTCGGTAATTACCTAAAATCTGT
>DIUG01000030.1 GCA_002422305.1 Patescibacteria group bacterium UBA6164
TTTGTATTACCGTAAAGATGTTGCATTGCAACATCTCTACAAAACATTGATTTGATAATATGTTTTGGTAAAACATCTCTACATTTTTTAAATCTCTACTGTTATATATTTGTATTACCGTAGAGATGTTGCATTGCAACATCTTTACAAAATATTGATTTGATAATATGTTTTAGCAAAACATCTCTACATTTTTTAAATCTCTACTGTTATATATTTGTATTACCGTAGAGATGTTGCATTGCAACATCTTTACAAAATAATGATTTGATAATATTTTTTGGCAAAACATCTCTATAATAAATACAAATCAATATTTTTTTTATTTTCTCATAGCATTACTTATTTTATATACTACTTGATTTATGGGATTTAAAACTTTATGTAATTTTTCTCTAAATATTATATAATCATCTTTAATTAATTCTAATAAAAAATGAATAGTTATATTATTTTCATATTCAGTTAAAGCATGAAAAGCCATAGGAAAAACTTTGTATGTATGTTCTATTTCTTCATCTATTTCATTTAATTGTTTATTGTTCATAAAAATTATTTCACTTGTACTATATGATTTTTTATTATCCCATGGTACTATTGATTCAATTTTATTTGAATGTTCTCTTAAATACTCTAAATATGATATATATATACATGTTTGATAAGTTGTTTGTTGTAATAAATTTAGTTTTAAAATAGATGTTTTATCTTCTATATTATTACATTTTAAAGTCTTGAAAGTTATTTCTAATTTGTGTATTTTTTTATCTATTTTTTTCCATACTCTTTCTAATAAAATAGGATTTTTTTTGGTTAAATCATTTTTTATTAATAGAAGTGATTTTTTTTGTATATTTACTAAGGCACAGTTATATATGTTATTCATATTTTTTTTGTGTTTGTTTTTTATACTATTCAATCAATAAGGTCATTCTATCTCATTATATTCATCAATAATTTTCAAAAGCTCTTTTTTAGGTCTATATGGTTCACATATATTATCTACTCTTTCTAAATATAAATTATATCCACCTTTTAAAGAATATGGTAAATCACTTTCTGCAAATGATTTATTTGTAAAATTATATGTAAGGAATATTAAAAATGTAATTATATAAAATAGTTTTTTCATTATATTTTTATTAAGTTATTTAAATTTAAATAATTCATCTATATTATTATATATAAAAGTGAAAAATTAAAAACTTTTAATTTTTCATTTTTTTTGAATTATTTCTTTATTTCATATTTTTTTTATTATTTTATAATCAATGAATTCTGATAAAAAGTTTTCATTTGTATTAGAATTTATTTTTAATCTAGTATATCATCATAAATTTATAATATTTAAATCTCAATTTGTTACTGAAAATATTTTTCACTCATTAATTATTCATGATGAACTATTATTCTCATATTTAATTGGTCATCATTCTAAAATTGTGACTTGTAAATTTGATCAAGTATTTATTTTTGATTTATGATTACGATCTTTTTTTAATGAGAATTCTATTTCAGATTCATTATAAAAAATTATTTTATCTCAATTTTCTAAAGTTTTTTTAGTAAAATCTTTGTTTATAATTGAATTATTTATTAAATTATTAATATTATTTTCTAATTGAATATCATTTACAAAATTTTTATTGTTATTTAAAATTTTGTTTATTTTTGTACTTATTTGTATAAAAGATACAGAAATGATTAGACTTAAAAATATTGCCCAAATAAAAATTGATCCTTTTATATTGTTTTTTTGCATAAATATTAAAAATATGATAAAATCTATTTAATTATAGGTTATAACTTTTAAATTACAAGTTATGGTTGTTCCAAAAAAACAAAATGTATGAGATTTACTTAAAAAAGAAATTTTAAAGAATGAAGAAAAAAAAATATATTATTCAGAAAAATTTAAAAAAATAGAAGATAAAGTAAAAAAATCTTTAAAAGATCAAAAAACAGATGATGCACTTAACGATGTTACGATTTGAGCATTGGTTTTATGAAGTTCTGATGTTCATTATGAAACTTTTGATAATTATATTGTAGTTAGATTTAGAATAGATTGAGTTCTAGTTGATATATTTAGATTAACATTAAAAGAATATAAAACTATTTTAGAAAGACTTAAATATTCTTCATCACTAAAATTGAATATTACTACAATACCTCAAGACTGAAAATTTTCTTTATTCATAGAAAATAGAAATATAGATGTCAGAGTTTCTACTTTACCCGTATGAGCTTTTGAAAATGTTGTTTGTAGAATACTTGATAATACTAATGCAATAATAGATTTTGATAAATTGTGATTTTTTTGGACTACAAAAAGAATTTTAGAGAAGTCTATTACAAAAAAGAATGGTATGATTTTAGTTACATGACCTACAGGTTCAGGTAAAACTACTACACTTTATACTATTTTATCTAAATTAAATACTAGAGAAAAAAAAGTTATTACATTAGAAGATCCTATAGAATATAAACTAGATTGAGTAATTCAGTCCGAAGTAAATGAAAAAAATTGATTTACATTTAAAAGTTGATTAAGAGCTTTACTTAGACAAGATCCAGATATAATAATGGTTTGAGAAATAAGAGATTATGAAACACTTGAAACGGCAACAAATGCTAGTTTAACTTGACATTTAGTACTATCTACTTTACATACTAAATCAGCAGCAGATACATTGGATCGTGTAATTAATATGTGATTAAAACCATATATTTTAGCTTCAGCCTTAGATACTATTATTGCACAAAGATTAGTTAGAAAAATATGCCCATATTGTAAAGTAGAAAAAGAAAGAACTGCTCTTGAAATAAGTATAATTGAAAATATGATGAGAGAGATTTGAATGAGTTCATTATGATCAAAAAATATAAAACTTTATGAGTGATTATGATGTGAAAAATGTAATAATAGTTGATATTTATGAAGAATTTGAATATATGAAATAATATCTTTAAATGAACAGTTAAGGAATTTGATTAGACAATGATCTACTACTCAAGAAATTATAACAAGTGCTAGAGATTGAGATCTTATAACTATGAAAGAAGATGGTATATTAAAAGCTATAAAATGATATACTACTATAGAAGAAATTTTAAGAGTTATATAATTTTATATTACTTTAATAAATTTATACCATATTTTTTTCACTCGGAAATAGCATAATTAATTCAAATTACTTTTCATTCTGAATTAATTATTGGTCATCATGAAAATCATGGTTTTATATTATTTGATATTTCAATTAAGCTAAATTTATTTTTTAGCTTAATTTTTTTGTTTATTACTCATGTATTATATATTATTTCAAATTTTTCTTTATCTACTCAAAAACTGTATATATTTTGTTTTGTTCAAATACTAAAATTTCATTTACTAAGAAAAGGGAATACTTCATCTTTTGAAACTATTTTAATAGTAGCTAAATCATTTTCTTCATCTCTATAGATGATTTCTCAATCATATTCTTTATCATTATATAATATTTTATAATTTATTTTATCATTTTCTACTATATGATTTACAGTTTGAATTATTCATTTTGAGTTAATAAAAAATCAGGCTCAAATTCCAGATTCTTTAAAATCTTCAAATAATCATTTAGGATTATTATTATAACTTATAAGATTATTTTCAGGTATTATAATTACTATAGATTTTTTTATTTCTTCTATATTTAAAGTATTTTTTTTTATTAATTTTATTCACAAAAAAATAACTCAAATAATTGATGTTAATATAATTAGAATTATAATTTTTTTATTCATATTTTTTTTAAACTTTTAAAATTTTCTTATTTGCTTACAACTTGATTTTAAGTATAAAAAATAAATTTGCCAATTTATTTTTTATACTTAAAATCATTTAAGTTAATATTTAATAAAACATATGAATAAAATAGTAAAAGATAAAATGCAAAGGGAAATAATGGTTGTTTCAAATAAAGCTATATTTTGAGATATAGAAAAAGAAAGCAAATTTTATTATAATTTTGAAGTTAATTTTGAAAAAAATATTTTGGATAATTATGAATATATGATTAGATGAGATGCAGAAATAAATTTTGATTATAAGCAACCTATTGGTTATGGTATAGTTATAAATGATGATAATAAAATATTTGTTTATAAGAGATGATGATCTTGAAGTAATGCATGAGAACATAGACTTCATAATAAAATTGCTTTTTGAGTGTGAGGACATATAGAAAAAGATGATCAATATTTTGAAAATCCTATAAGTGATTCTTTAATAAGAGAAATAGAAGAGGAATTAAATATAAAACATGAAAATGTTAAGTCTGTAGAAGCTATTTGATACATTAATAATGAAATGGATGAAGTTTCAAAAGTACATATTTGAATAGCTTATATAGTTAAAATACATAATACAAATTTTGAATTACTTGATTGAGAACTTGATAATTGAGAATTTGTTAGTTTATCAGAACTTGAATTAATGATTTTTTCTGGAGAATATGATGTCGAGTCATGGTCTAAAATTATTTTTGAACCATTAAAAGAATATTTAAAATAGTATACAATATTTATTTAAATTTTTAAAAGATGTTTGTAGTTATTGATTGAATTGATTGATCAGGTAAATGAACACAAGTTCAATTACTTGAAAAAAAATTAATAAAAATGTGAAAAACTGTAAAAGTTTTAGATTATCCTAGATATGGTGAAAAATCATCTTTTGCAGTAGAAAAATATTTGAATTGAGATTATTGAAAAAATGTTTCAGCAAAACAAGCCAGTATATTTTATGCTATAGATAGGTTTGATGATAGTTTCAATTTAAGAAAAGATTTTGATAATTATGATTATATTATAAGTAACAGATATGTTTCTGCTAGTATGATTCATCAAGCATGAAAAATTTTAGATAAAATAGAAAGACAAGAATTTTTAGATTGGTTGCTTAATTTGGAATATGATATTTTTAAAATACCAAAACCAGATAAAACTATTTTTTTAAATGTAAGTCCAGAAATGAGTCAAAAATTAGTTTTAATGAAAAATGATAGAGAATATTTGAAAAATTGAAAAAAAATGGATCTACATGAAGAAGATAGTGAACATTTATTAAATGCTCATTTATCAGCTATGGAAATAGTAAAAAAATTTGATGATTGGATTAAAATAGATTGTCAAAAAAATGGTAAAATGAGAAATATAGAGGAAATAAATGAAGATATACTTAGTGAAATATCGAATATAAAATAATAATTATTGGTTTATATTTTTATTAACATATGAATACAAAACAAACATGAGATAATTGAGAAATAATAGCAATAAAATATTTACAAAAAAAATTATATAATATTTTGGATACAAATTTTAAATTTTGAAGATTTTGAGAAATAGATTTGATAGCTAAAAAGGATGATTTTACTATTTTTATAGAAGTAAAATATAGAAATAATACTAATTATTGAATACCAGAAGAATCTATCACTTTAAATAAACTTAAAAAATGTAGAAAAACTGTTGAATATTATGTATTAAAAAATAAACTTGATTTTGAAAAAATCAGATTTGATGTAATAACAATATTGAAGTGAGAAAAAAGTTATAAAGTTACTCATTATAAAAATGTAAAAATATGATAATAATTTGAAAAAAATCTAAATTTTATAGTAAAATATACTAAAAATCATAAAATAACTTATTGGCTTACATATCTATAATAAGTATTTATTAAATAGTATTAGGTGTATTTTATAATAAAAGTAAAGCATTTTTTAAAAAAAAGATTTTTGTTTATTAAAAAAAAATATATAATACATCAGTATTTTACTAAATGATACACAATATTTTATATTTATTTTTTATATTATTATGAAAAAATTATTAGTTATTTTTGTTATGTTGTTTTTAGTTTCTTGTGGTTCAAAAGAAGAAATTGAAGTAACTCCAGTAGAAGATGTTATTATTAATAATCAATTTGATGAACCAGCTGTATTTGAAGAACCAGTATATGATGAACCTACTACAATTGAAGGATCAGCAGAAGTTATGGATAATACATGATTTGAAGATGTTAATGTACAAGATGTTAATGTACAAGATGTAAATATGATGGAAGAAGTTATAATAGAAGAAGCTAGATAATAGTTTTTTATTAAAAATAATCATAATTTTAATTATGATTATTTTTTTTTGCTATTAAAAAAAGAGCTATGTATTTTTGACAAGTTATTATTTTTATGCTAAGATTTATATGTTTATATCTAAAAATAAAATAATTATGATAAATAAAGAAAAAGCTTTTGAAGAATTTAAAGTAATGGATATATGAGAAAAAAAGAAAATATTATTAAATATTTTTGAAAAAATGCTTATATATAAGCCAGAAATTAAAAGTTTAATAGATGTTATAGAAAAAGTTTCTGAAATAGAAAATAATACTACATATGATTTTATTTTGGATAATTCATATAAAATAGTTTTAGATTCAATAGAAAAAGTAGATAAAATTAATGAAAAAGAAAGTATCGAAATATTTGAAAAATCTAAATCTTTTTTAAAAGAAATGAAGCTTAATGAAGAAAATGAAGAAAAAATAAATGAAAGTGAATTAGAGGAAATGTTAAATAATATCTAATAAATTATTTTAATATTAATATAAAAAAAATGACACCAGAAAAGCAAAGTGAAGCATTTATTTCACAAGAAACACAAAAAGTTACTAATGAAGTAGGAAAAAATCCTGAAAAATTAGCTGCAAATTTAGATATGGATAGAATACAAAAAGAAATATTTGAAAAATTTGACAAACTTCAAAGAGAAGGTTATAGTATAGATGAAAAACATTTAAAAGATAGCTGATATATAGATAATAGACCAGCTAAAAATAAACCTACTGAAATTAAACCACAAACTTGAAGTGTAGAAACTTGAAATGATAAATTAACTATAGATAAAATAATTTGAAAAGAATTATTAAATTGAACTTGATTAAATGTAGTAAATGGTAGTACAGAATGACAATTGAAATTTACTTGAGATTTAAAAGGTTATAAAGCTACATATAATTGAAAAGAAATAAATTTATCTGGGACTTCTTTTTCAAAAGAATTAAAAATATCTAAATTAAATGATTGAAATATAACTATAAGTTCAGAATGAGATGCAATTAAATTAGAAAAAATTAATAATGAAAAACCAGTAGGAAATTGAAATAAATCTATGGATGAAATAAATAAAATGTTAGATTGATTTCAAGCTCAAAATAAAGAAAGATTTTGAGAAGAAAAACCTAAACAAAAAGAACCAGAACAAAAATTAACTGAAGCAGAACAACCTATTAATACTCAACAACAAGTCGAAACAGAACAAAGAAATAATGAAAGAAAAGATCAAAATATAATAAATCAAATGAATAAAATTGATTTAAATTCTAAGGATTGAGTAAAAGAACTTAATAATTTAATTAATAAACTTCATAATAAAGAAAAATATAAGCAAAGTATATCTGATGAAGTAAGTAAACTATGATTTAAGCTTGTTTCAAATAGAGATAGGTGGTTGATTATGAAAGATAAACCAATTAAAGTTTTTTCACAACCACAATGACTTCCTGATTTAAATAGTGGTCATGGTCAACAATTCAATAAATGACTTCCTAATTTAAATAGTGGTCATGGTCGCCAATTCAACAATGATTGAATTAATATTGAAAGTAATAATAATGGTATAAGAAAAAGTATTAATACTTGAAGTATTAGTGCAGCTAATTGAGCGAAAGTTAATATTTGATGAGTAGTAATAGATGGTAATGAATACTAAAATTTATGACAAAAAAAGAATATATTATAAAACTAATTGATAAATTATCTGAAAGTTGGGATTTTGCTAAATGATTAAAGGTATTTATGAAAAATAAAGAATTAGATCAAAAAACTTTGGATTTTTTATTTGATTTTTTATCTTCAAATTTAAATTCTTTTACAGAAAATAATAAAAATAAACTTATAAAAAACTCATTAAATATTATAAGTAAATTAAAAAAAGAAGAAAAAAATGAAATATCAAAAGATTTAGAAAAAGAACTAGATAATTTAATTAATGATTTATAAAAATGGAAAAAAAAGATTTTTTAGAACAATTAGATTTAAATAAAGATTCTCAAATAAGCAAAGAAGATGTAAAAAGTCTTTGAGAAATTTTAAGTAAAGAAAATCCAAAATATAACAAGGAATTTGTAGAAAAGTTGGAAAAAGATCCTAAATTGAAAGAGGTTTTATTTGCATTAGAACCTAGTTTTTTAGATGTAATAAATTCAAAAGACTTCATAATAAATCCAGAAAATAAAGAAAATATAATTATTTTACAGTTTTTTGCCAAATATTTTAGATGAGAAAATGTAGAAATAAATGGTCAATTTACACCTGAAACAGAAAAACTGTATCTAGAATCAAGTTTACAAACAAAAAGTTTAGATCAAAATACATTTTCGTGAAATAATGAATTAGAGCTTTTTAAAACATGGATTTGAATGAATGACTCAATAACTATTCAAACCGTATCAAGGGAAGAATTTGATAAGATTAAACCAAATATAACAGAAAAAAATAATCTAAAGTGAGATTGAAAAGATAAACCACAAGGTTATAACTTAAAAATACCAGAAGATTTAAAAAATACAGAGACTCCAATGTTTATGAAAGCAGTTAATAAAATTGCATATTGAGAAGAGTTACCAAAAGAATCAGCATTTAAAACTTACCAATCAAAACTAGAAGCAAATATAAAATATTTAGAATCAATAGAAGATGAAGCAAGTGAAAATCCAGATACAAAAGCACAATATGAAAAACTGATGTGAAAACTTGAACAAATTAAAAATAATTATTATGAGGATGAAGATTGAGTTGATGAAAATATAGTGGAAAATGAGCTTTGAAGTATAAATTGAAAAATGTCTTTAGAATTTGCTGAAATATGAAATGAACAAATAAAATGACAAAAAGATAATCCAAAAGTAAAAATGATGTTACTTGAGAAAATGATTTCAAAAGATTTGAGAAATTATATGGATTTAGCAGTTTTTGAAAGAGGAACAGAAACATTATTTAATTATTTGAATACACCGACAAAAAAGGAGCATGAATATTTGTTAGATGAAGGTAAAAGAAAAGAGGCTTTAGTAACTGAAATTGATAGTTCTTTATCTGAAAAACTAGAGTCAATGTCTGATGTAAAACAAAAACTAAAAGATAGTATATGAGTAGAAAAATATAAGGAAGAATTAAAAGGATTAGAATGAGAAGAAAGAATATCTAAAGAAAAAGAAGTGTGTAAGAAATTACTTGAAGAAATAAATAAATACCCTCGGACTAATATGGATAATTCTGAAAATAGTCAACCAGCAAAAATGCTTGAAACTCAAAAAATGATTTGTGTATGAAAATCAATTATTGCCTGATGATTTTTACAAGAATTATGAATAAAATTTGATACTTTAAATGTTTGGTGACATAGTGCATTAATGGTTTATTTATCTGACTGAAAAGAATATTATTTTGATTCTACAAATACTACAGACTTATCAGAATTTGAAAATATACAAAAAGTAGAATGATGAACTTATGAAAAATGAAAAACTATATTACAAAATAAATTTGCAGAGTGATGAAAAATTGATTTATGATCTAATTGAGCACTTATTGATAGTGATTGAATGTTACATTTTAGTAAAGCTGATCCAGAGTTTTGATTAATGTGACAGTTGTATGGTAATAAGTCAAATGAGGAAGATATACCAACAAAAGATTCTATATTATTATTACAAAGAGCAATTGAAATAAATCCTAATGGTATAGATGGGTATTTAAATTTAGCTAATAGGTATATGGGATTATGAAATTATAATGAAGCTATTAAATTATTAGAGGAATGATGAAAAATTGATAAAGATTCATCTAAATTGATTGAAAATATTACTATATTAATTCAAAAAATTAATGATCCAGAAAAGGCTATATCATTATCAGATCATTTTATTTGATTAGTTTGAAGTAATAAAGATTTAATTACTATGTTAATTGTTTCTATTAATAACTTATGAGATAAAGGAAAAATATTAGAATATACAGAAAAATACTTAAATAAATATCCTGGATCAGAAAAGTTACTAAAAGCATATTGAGAAATAGCTAGTTCTTATTTTAAAGAATGAAATAAAGAAAATGCATATATGTTAGCAGAAAAATTATTAAAATATTGAGAACAGCCATTAGCTTTAATTATCTTATCTAAAAAGGAAATTGAAAAATGAAACTATGAAAAAGCATATAATCTTTTAAATAAAGCCTCTAATATTTCTTGAACATCAGGAAGTGAAATAATAGAAACTATAGATATTTTAATAAAATCAATTAAAAATAATGATTCAAAAATAAATGAACTTAATAAATTAAAAGAAAATTTACTTATAAAGACATTAGAGTGAATAGATCCAGAAATTAATAAAGAATATTTTATAGATATATCTATAAAATTAGTACAATTAGGTTCTTGAATATGATATCAATGATTATTGATAAATTCTTATTATGAAAAAAATCTTGGAGAAATGGATAAAATTTATAAAGATTTTCTAAAATTAAATAATACTGATGAGCTAAAAACAAGAGTTTCAAAGCAGTATAATTATTTTAAAAAACAGTTAATAAAATAGACTACTTATTATGTTAAACTAGATAGTGAAAGATTGTATAATACAATGGAAAAAATAAATAAAAGAAGTAAAATTTATAAATAAATTATGTATTTGGCTCTTTTTCATTCAACAGAAAAATAGAATGATTAAAATTGATTAGTTTAGTTGAATATAAAGCCTAATTTATGTACTAAAAAAATACAAAAAAGTTTAATTTAAACTTTTTTGTATTTTTTATATATAATTCAGGCTTTGTAATCACATAAAATAACTCTCTTTTTATACAAAAAAAGTCTGCTACATGAAAAAGAGCCTTTTATTTTCTATTTGGTAGTATGTCAAAACATTT
>DIUG01000032.1 GCA_002422305.1 Patescibacteria group bacterium UBA6164
GTAGAGATTAAAACTTATTCTGATGGAGATGCAAAATGGTATTTTGAAGATGTTCCAGTTATTCCAGGGTGAGATTATGTATTTTCAGATATGTATAATTCTAATGTTGATACAAGTATAGTAGCTAGATATAAATTATCTAATTGATCATACATATATAAATATTTATGATTAGTGCCTACTTCTAGTTCTTGGAAAGAATTCAAAATAGATTTTACTACTCCACAAGATGTAGTTTCATTAACAATTTTTCATATAATAAATAAAGTATGATTTCTAGTTATTGATAATGTAACTCTTACTACTCAAAATAATTCTTTTTCAGAATGAATGATTTCTTTTTCATTTGATGATGGTTTTAAAAATATATATGATTTAGCTATACCTATTTTAGATAATGCAGGTATAAAAAGTACTCAAGCTGTTATGACAAGTTCTTTTAATTATCCTATGTATATGTCAAAAGAAGAAGTTAAAAAATTGTATGATAATTGACATGAAATAGCTTCACATACTATGAATCATGTTAATTTGACACAAGTTTCTATAGAAACAGCCATAGAAGAAATATCTAAATCAAAATCAGATCTTTTAGATATTTGAATAAATGTTACTAGTTTTGTTTATCCATATGGTGCATATAATAATCAAACTATAAATATATTAAAAGAATCTTGATATTTGTGAGCTAGAAGTGTATTTCAATGATTTAATACACCAAATTCTGATAAATTTCAATTAAAAGATATGCATGTAGATGGTAATGCGACTTGGGAAAATATTAAATTATGAATAGATAAGGCAATAAATGAAAAAAAATGGCTTATATTAGAATTTCATCAACAAGGTGAAAATTTATGATATTATAGTAATACCACTGAATTTTTACAAAAAATAGTTGATTATGTAGTAGAAAAAAAAGTAAAAACTATTACTATTGCTCAATGAATAGAAATGATTAATTAATTAAATTATAATGAGAATTAATCTCAAAAACATTTGCTTTTTTATTTTTATACTTTATAATTATAATTAATATATATTAATTATATAACTATTGAAAACACATTATTATACACAAGACATAATAGATATATGTGATTGTAATCATCTTACTGTAGAAGATATTTATGATAAAATTTCTATTAAGTATCCAGATGCTTGAAAGTCTTCTATATATAGAAATGTTGAAGAACTAGCAAAAAAAGGTGAATTAAGAAAAGTTATTTGAATATGAAAAAAATCTTATTTTGAAAAAAATAAATGAAATCATATTCATTTAATTGATGAAAATACTTGAGAAATAATTGATATTGAATATTGTTTTATTTCACCTGATTTACCAAAAAATTTTAAAATTTCAGAAATTGATTTGAAAATTTTTTGAGAGTTTGTTAATACTTAAATTTATTTACTTATTATATTATTATGAAACTAAATTTAAAAAATAAGTATAAAGCTTTGTCTTATAATGGTCAAGAATGACTATTTACTTTAAAAGAATTACTTTCGTTTAGTGATAAAACATTATTATATTTTTATCCAAAGGATGATACACCTTGATGTACAATAGAAAATAAAGATTTTTCATGTTTGAAAAATGAGTTCAAAAAATTATGAGTAGCAGTTATCTGAGTATCAAAGGATAGTATTGACTCGCATAAAAATTTTATGAAAAAACATAATTTAGAAATAGATTTAATTTCTGATTCTGATTTAGTTTTACATAAAGAATTATGAGCATATTGAGAAAAAAATAATTATTGAAAAATTGTAGAGGGAGTTATTAGAAGTTCATTTTTAATTGATTCTAACTGAGAAGTTTTAAAAGAATATAAAAATGTAAAAGCTTTATTACATGCAGAAAGGTTGCTTAAAGAAGTGTAAGAATTTGTAACTGTAAATTTAAAAATTATTATTATTAAATTAGTATACAAATGGCTGAAGCCATTTGTTGAAAAGAAATTTTCGTCATGTCAACAGAATGCTTTAGTTTTCTGTTACTTCTATAAAAAGTATGTTAATATTTATTATCTTAATTAATAATTTATAAAATATGTTTATAAATATCTTGTTTATTATTTTGTTATATATATTTACTCTTGTAATAATATTTCTTTCAAATATTTTTTATTTGATGCCTTGAGAGTTTACTTGATTGTATCAAAATAAGATATTTTTTTCAATTGTAATTATTCTTTATTTATTGTTTATATATTTATTATTTGTACTTATTCGTTGAGTATATACAAAAAAATTACATAAAAATTATTTGTATGTATATGTTTGATTTTGGATATTTTTAGTTATATTTTATTTTTGATATTATAAACAGTTAGATAATAAAGTTATAGTCTCTGAAAGTGAATTTGTTACAAAATTACAAAATGTTGATGTAGCAGATGAAAATAATTGATTAATCCAGATGGATAAATTATTAAAAGAAAATGATAAATCAATTTTAGCCTATGAAGATAATAATTTTTACAATACATATGATTGTATATTAAATTGAAAATGAAGAAATTGTGATAAAGTGAAGTTAGAAAATATTTTAGAAAATTATAAAAATAATTATTCAAAGATAAATGTGTTTAATAATGAAATGAAAAATGTTGTAGATAATGATTATTTTAAAGAAAAAACAAATGTTGATGAATTTGTAAGTATGCAAAGTATACCTAAATTGACTAGAATAAGTTTGTTTACAGCTATTTATGAGATAAATAATTGAGATAAAAATAGAGCTGTTATTACATTATTAACATATAAAAAATTATGAGATAAACTTTTAAATTGAGATAATTCATTAGTTTGAATGATTGTATGAATTACTATTGTTAATATGTCTATTGAAAATATAAATTATGTACTTGATAATTATGATATAGATGAGGAAAATTTAAAATTATTAAAAAATAAATTAAGTACTAATTATAATTCAAAAGAAATTTTTTCAAATGCTATAAAAATGGAATATAATATGAATAAACATTGATTAGAAAAGATGCTTGGAGAATGAAAAGTAAGAACTTCTATAATGTTTGATTTAGATGAGTATACAAATGAACAAAGGAAGGCTTGGTTAAGTGTAATAAATTGAGAAGAATCTTATTATAAAACTATTCCAGTTAATTATTTTAAGAGAAGTTTTGTGTATAGATTTTTATGAGGAGTTGAAAGATTTTCAAATACTTGATATATTGAAGATTTAGAAAAATTAAATACTGATAAAAAAGCTCTTTTAGATAAAATTGAATCAAAATTAGCAAAATAAAAAAGAGATTTTAATCTCTTTTTTTTCTTTTAATTCTAAAATAATTTATAATAAAATTTAATAAAATAACTCATAATAATGCAAAATATTTCAAATATTCATCATCTCAACTTCCTCTATTATAACATACATCGTGATAAAATGGACAAAAAGTTATTATAGAAATAAATACTCAAAACCACATTCATGGAAACAATAATAATACAAATATTATTATTGTTATAAGTGATTCTTTTATTGCTTCTTTAAGTGAACTTATTTTATACATATTTTATTTACTAATATTAATTCTATATTGGTACAGCTGAGAGAGATGATTAAAAACTATATGAGCTCTATATGAATATGTAGCTAAAAACAGAAATCAAGTGAAATTTGATATGTGAGAATTGAAAGATGCAATGGTTTGAGAGTTTGCTGTATAGATAGAAGAAATAAGTAGTTTTTATAGATTACCTACTAATAATGATAACATAAGATCTAATTATTAATATATTTAAAGAAAAAAGAAAACACAGAGTAAATTTTATATTTACTCCTTTCTCTTCAGAGAAAGTCTAAAGTGAGTACATAAAAAAATTAATAAAGAATTAATATATCTTGAGTAAAATATATTTTTACTCTTTTTTTATTGCAAAAGTAAAAACTAGATACTCCAAAAATTAAAACATATACCTTGGCTATATGGAGATATTATAAAGTATATACAAAATAGTTTTTGGAGTAAAAATGAATTATTTTTTAACTTGATTTATTATCAATTACAGTTATATTATTTTAGAATATTTTAAAAATATAAAAAATATGAAAGTAGAAATAAATATAGAATGACTATTAGAGAAGAAAAATATGAAATTAAGTGATTTAGAGAAAAAAGTATCACTTAGTTACCAACAACTGTGGAATATAAAAGAATGAAGAACGACAAAAGTGAGTTTTGAAACAATTGGAGAACTTTTGAAAGGGTTTAAATGTAAACCGAATGATTTATTTAAATTAACAAAATAAAATCAGCTACTAAGGAATATTTGGCAACTGAAAAATAAAAATGAACTACTAAGGATCTCTTAGTTGTTCATAAAGAGAGTTTTTTCTAGAAAACCTTAAAATTATTAGACTAAGTGAGAAAACTATTTTTTAACTAAATAAAAATGCCAAAATTTAATGATTTAGATTTACAAAATTGGAAAGATATTGATTTAGATATGAATAGTTTATGGGTTATTCCTGAAAGAAAAAAGTGATGAAAACATGATAACTTTTATCATGCTAATTTTATACCTCAAATCCCTGAACATTTTATAAAAAGGTATACTAAAAAATGAGGTTGGGTATTAGATCCATTTTTATGAAGTGCTACAACTGCAATAGAGTGTGAAGAATTATGAAGAAATATTATTTGAATTGATATTCAAAAAGAATTAGTAGATAGAGCAAAAGAGTTAATTGATTCAAAGAAAATACATGCTCATTTTTGAGTTTGAGATAGTTCATCAAAAGAAACAAGGGAAGATATAGAAAAAATATTTAAACATAGAAAAATAGATTGAGTTGATTTAGCCTTACTTCATCCTCCTTATGCTGATATAATTAAATTTACAGATAAAAAAGAAGATCTTTCAAATAGTGGAAGTGTTGAAAACTTTTTATTAGATTTTTGAAAAGTTTTGAAAAATACATATAAACTTTTAAAGGATAAATGATATATGGTAATTGTTATGTGAGATAAATATCAAAATTCTGAGTGGATACCATTATGATTTATGTGTATGGCTGAAGCTCAAAAGGTATGATTTAAATTAAAATGAGTTATTGTTAAAAATATGGAGTGAAATAGATGAAAGTCTTGAAATTGAGCAATATGGAAATATAGAGCATTAAATAGTGATTACTATTTATTTAAACATGAATATATTTTAGTTTTTTAAAAAAATTAATTATGTTAGATTATAGTTTCTATGAAAAAATACAAAATATTTGAGAACTATATAAATTAAATTTTTTATCTAAAGAAGAATTATTTAATTTATTTGAAGAAAACTTTTCTAATATCCCTTATATAGATCAACTTGAGACAACAAATTTTTGCAATATGAGATGTAAAATGTGTCCAAGATATAAGTATATGACAAGAAAAATTAAAATTATGGATATGAGTTTATTTAAAAAAATTATTGATGAACTAAACTATATTGAAATTGAAAAAAGAAAAAAATGAATAAATCCAAATATTTTTTTACCTAAAAATAATGATTTAACTTGGGATTGAAGTAAGTTTGATATATTTGATTTAAGGCTTCATTATTTTTGAGCTCCTTTTTTAGATCCTTATTTAATTGATAGGGTAAGATACATAAAAGAAAAATCATTATTTTGAGTTCAATTATCTGAAAGTATAAATAATATAACTATTAGCAAAGCCGAAGAATTGTTTAAACTTGGTTTAAATAGATTAATAATTGCATTAGATTGATTAAATTGAAAAGAATTTGAAGATAATAGATGAATTGCTATCGATTATAATAAAGAAATAGAGAAAATAAAAGAGATTATTTCTGTTAAATTAGAGAATTCTTATAAAACTCATATTGATATTCAAGTAATTAACCTTAAAAGTATTGATACTCAAAAATTTATAAATTATTGGATTTGAATAGATTGAGTAAATATTTTATTAAAAGATTTTTTTCCATACCCAGGTATAAATACTGATTTATGAAAAATTGATATTTCAAGTTTTTCAAAAGAATGTTCATTTCCTTATACTTCATTAGCTATTTTAGCAAACTGAAAAGTTGTATCGTGTTGTGCTGATTATAATTGAGAAAATATTTTATGAGATTTAAATAAAGAAAATTTATATGATATTTGGCATAGTAATAAATATAAAGATTTTAGAAAAAACTTTATTTATAATACATTTGATAGTAATTCATTATGTAAAAGATGTTGATATTACCCATTTAATAATAAAGAATAATTATGATAAAAAATGAAAAACGACTTCATATTATTGCACAATTTAGTAATTATAGATCATCATTTGGAATTATTATTGATGATATAAAACTATATTTTTCTAATATAATAAAAAAAGTTTGATTATTGGAATTATGAAATTACTATTATGAATTTTGAAAAGATGCATATACTTGAGTTATTTGCTTAGCTGAATCTCATATTAGCATTCATACATGGCCAGAATCAAAATATTTAACATTAGATATTTATGTTTGCAATTATGAAAAAGACAATTCTTTAAAAGCAAAAGAAATATTTAATGAATTAAAAAACTTTTATAATCCTGAAATTATAAAAGTAAAATATATAACAAGATAATTTTATAATTTAATTTTAAAAAATATGTTAATAAGAAAAATTGTAGAACAAGACTTAATTGAATGTTCTAAAATACTTAAAAATGAATATTCTTCAGAACCCTATAATGAAGAATTCATTAATAATAATGAACTAAAGTATATTGAATCAAAGTATAAAAACAATAAAGACACTTGTTTTGTTGTTGAAGATAATGGAAAAGTGATTTGATTTTGTTTCTCTTCAATATCTTATTGGGCTGATTGATTACAATGAATATTAGAAGAAATTGTAATAAGTAAAGAATATCAATGAAAATGAGTTTGAAAAAAAATATATAATTTTATGGAAAATTATTTTAAAGATTTGTGAGCAAAATCACTTATGTTGTGGGTTCAAGATAATGCTTGAGCTTATCATTTTCATTTAAAAAATGGATTTTTTAAATCAGATGAACATTCAATAATGTTTAAAAACTTATAATATAATAAATTAATTATGATATTTAGAGATGATATAATAAAATGTTATAATAATTATATGACCTTAAATCCTTTAGATATAACTAATAAGAAACAATATACTACTTGGCTTAAAAAATATCAATTAAATTTATTGTCTTATTCTAGAATAGTTTGAGAAATTAGAGACTTAAAATCAATTTATGAGATAATAAAAAGTGATTTTGACTATGATAATTTATATATAGTTATTGAATCATTAATTAATACTAATTTTTTAAAGATAAATAATAATTGAGATTTTATATGGTCTTGATTAGAAAAAAACATATTTAAAAGTGATAATAAAATAGTTGATATTTTTAAAGATCCAAATAATAATTATAATCAATTTCCTTGTAATAAAGATTCAAGAATAAAAAGAGTAAAATTATTTTATGATTTTTTTCCATATGTAAAAGAAATGAATATTTGAATACTTTGAGATGATGATTTATTAGCCGTAGAATTATTTAAAACTTGAATTTATAACCCTATAGTATACGAAATAGATGAGAAAATTATTTCAATAATTAACAAAGAAACTGAGAATAAAATAAAAATAGTTAATATTGATTTTTTAAATAAAGAATAGAACACAAATTTACATATTGATACTTTTGTAACAGATCCTCCTTATAATCTTAATTGATTATTACAATTTATAGAATTTTGACTTAATCAAATAAATTGAGAGATAAATGAATTTTTTGTTATTTTTAATAAAATGATGTTATGAAATAATTATAATAATTTGATAAATAAAATTTCTAAAAAGTGATACAATATTAGTAATATTATAAACTGATTTAGTGTTTATAATTTCCCTAAAAATTATAGAGAACTACTAGATATAAATAAAAAATTAATAAAATATTGAATTGAATTTAATGAAAATAATTTTAGTTCTAGTTCTTCTTTATTTCATTTTGTAGCAAATAGTTATATCGAAAATAAGACTAATTTAATTTATAAAAGATATTAAATGTTATACTTAATAGTGCCATTATTATATAAAACTTCAAGTTTTAATGATATTTTTGAATGATTAAAAGAATCATTAATTAGTAAAAATATCATATTTGCAACAAATAAAATTAGTTATAAAACTTTTAAATGATATTGAATAGAAAATCCTGATGAATATTTTAATCATGCTATTAATACTCAAAAATTTTTAATTAAAAATATTAAAAATTGAGATAAAATCATATTTTTAGATTTCTTTTTTCCTTGATTAGATTTAGTAAAATATTATTTTGAAAGAAACAATATTAATGTTAAAATGTTTAGTTTAATGCATTGAGCCTCATTTGTGCCTTGAGATATTTATTCTTGGAAATGGCTTAATAATTTTGAAAAATGATGGTTAGATATTTATGATAAAGTAATTATTCCTTCTAAATTTTTTTTAAGCAATATTACCAATAATTGTGAATATAAATTAGATAAATTTGAAATTATTCCATGGTGAATTGATAAAAGTATAAAACCTATTTTTAATAACAAAAAATATGATGTTATTTTTCCTCATAGATTTGATTATGATAAATGAATTTATGAATTTTATGAAATAGTAAAAAAATTACCTAAAATAAATTTTTTAATTACAAGTATTGATGAAGATAGAATTATTTCAACTTATCCTTCTGATCTAATTAATTTATTTTATGATTTTAAAAAACTACCTAATCTTACTATAAAATGATTAGAAGATTGAGAAAAACATTTGCAAACTTTAAGAGAATCAAAACTTATTCTTTCTACAGCAAAACAAGAATGATTTTGATATTCAATCATGAAATGAATACAATCATGAAATATTCCTATATTACCAAATAGATGTTGTTATCCAGAATTTTTTGATAATAATTTTTTATATAATGATATTAAGGAATGTTGTGATTTTATAGATAAAAATTTAAAAAATTATCCAAATAACTATTTTGATATAAATAATAAATTTTCATTTGATAATATTATTAACTTTATAATTAATAACTAATATTATGGAAGAATTATATGATATTCATACTCATTTATGAATTCAAAAAAATAATTTATATAACGATAATTTCTTTCCAAGAAAATTACAAATTCAAGAACTCATAAATTCATATAATTGATTAATACAAAAAATAGTTACTTTTCCAATGCCTTGAACTAATATAAATAGTAGTGAATCTATACCTTATGAAGTTGAAAATATTTATTTAATTCAAGAAATTGATAGATGAAATTTTAATAATATTATACTTCCATTTATATCTATACATCCTAGAATTAATGTTACAGAACAATTAGAAGTTATAGTAAGACTAATGAGAATTACAAAAATATACTGATTAAAATTCCATACTTTAGATACTTTATCATATATTGATAATTTCTTTAAAAATGATGAAATTATAAATTTTTGTAAACAATATAAATTACCAATATTAATTCACTCTGCAAATTTTGATTGATTTGAAAATTGTAATAATATCTTCCATTTTGCTGAAAAATATAAAGATATAAATATATTAATTGCTCATATGATGTGATTTTCAAATATTTTTTTTGAAAGACTCAAAAATTATAAATATTGAAATTTATTTTTTGATTGCTCTCCTTTTTTATGAATGTGTAAAATGTATGAAACATACAAAAATGAAAATTGTTTAAACCTAAATTATGCAAATCCAAAAGATGTATTATTATTTCTTTATAAAAATTTTCCAAATAGATTAATTTGTGGTTCAGATCAACCATTTTGAAAATTTAATATTGATAGTGATAATTATGTTGATTTTAGTATAAATGATGAATTAAAACTTTTATTTTGATTACAAGAGAAAATAATATCACAAATTGCAAATAAAAATAGTAAAAATTTTTTATGAATAAAATAGTATAGATATTTATAGTCTGTAGATTTATAGTCATCATTTAATATAATGGTGACTATATTTTTTATATTTAAAAATTAAAAATATGAATATTAAATCAAAGTTTTGAGATAGAGTAAGAGATTTAAGAAAAAAACAAGGTTTATCTCAAGAAAAATTAGCTGAAAAATGCAAATTACATAGGACATATATTTGAATAATTGAAAGATGAGAAAAAAATGTTTGTCTTGAAAATATTGAAATATTAGCAATAGCTTTAGAAGTTGAAATAAAAGATTTATTTTAGTAATTTTTTAAAAAATGGATTCTAAGAGTAAAAAACTTATTTATGATATTATTACTGATTCTAAATTATCAGCATTAGAAAAATATAGTAAAATTAAGGAATTATTTCCAAATTATTTAGAGATTATAGATGAAAAGAAAGCAATTTATGAAAAAATTGAATGAATCTTCCATGATGGATTATGAACTTATTTTTAGCTTCTTTTGTTTGATAAAATTAATGAATTATATTCTTTATGATTAGAAGAAACTTATAAACAAGCTACTATTTGAAAAATGAATCATTGAATAGAGTTGTATAATATTTTCTTTGCAAATAATGAGTATAAAGTAGATTTTAAACAAGAAATTTATAATATTGAAAAATGAGCTTTTTTTTCGTTTGAAAAAATTAAAGAAAAAATTTGAGATGAAAAAATTAAACATTTGACTCATTCGTCGCAAGATTATTCAAATTGAAATGCAAGAGATATTTATATTACTCTAGAATCTGGTGAAGAGTTAAATTTTAGTTTAAAAACAGATAAATCTTGAAAAGTAGCTATATCAGATTGACAAACTTCAAAGGTTTTTGAGAAAGTTTATAATAGATATTTTAACTTATCATCTGAAGATTATGAAAACTTGAAATTAGAATTATTTAAAACTACTGATGAAAAAATTATTTTTGATTATTTTCAAAATATAGCACTACTTACTCAGGTTGTGTTAATAAGACAATTTGATTTAGAAGATGTAGAAATTAATAACTTTAAAACTGCTAAAATAAAAAATGCTAAGACTTTAGAATATTTTATAGATCAATTGAAAATTCATAAAAATTGAAAGGATAATGCATCAGTTTTATTTGTTGATAGATTAAGTTGAGAAGTATGATTTGAAAGTATTTTAGATGATATATTTGATATTAATATAGAAATTTTTCTTTTACTCCAACAACTCCAAGAAGCTATAAATATAATTCTGAGCCTTGAATAAAATATAAATGAAAAACTTTTATATCTTTTCAAACAAAACATAAAAGAGGAAAGAATCCAAGTTATAAATTTCAAGATATTACTATAAGACTAAGATCAAAATAAACTTGATTTTAATTATATTTTGAATACTATAAGTATCAATTAAATAACTTAAAAATAATTATATGAATTACATAGGATCAAAAAAATCTCTGTTAGAGTTTATTGAAAAATCTATAGCAAAAGTAGTAAAAGAAAATGATTATAAATTTTCTGATCTTTTTGCTGGAACTGGGATAGTGTGAAGATATTTTAAAGAAAAAGGACATAGTGTTATTGCTAATGATTTACAATATTATAGTTATGTTATAAATAAAAATTATATAGAGAATCATCAACCATTAGAGTTTAAATGATTATTTACTATTCTTGATAATATAGAAAACATTGAAGTATTAGAAAAAAAGGATTTAATATTAAATTATTTGGATTCACTGAAAGGTAAAAAATGATTTATTTATAAAAATTATTCAACTTGATGAACTAAATGACAAGAACATGAAAGGTTGTATTTTTCTGATGAAAATGCAATGAAATGTGATGCTATTAGAACACAAATAGAAGATTGGAAAAAGTCAGAATTAATTAATGAAAATGAATATTATTTTTTACTTACTAGTTTGCTTGAAAATATAGACAAAGTTGCAAATACTGCTTCTGTTTATTGAGTATTTTTAAAGAAATTAAAAAAATCTGCACAAAATTTAATGATGTTAAAACCTGCAAATTTCTTCTTAAATGATCATGAACATAAAGTTTATAATTCAGATGTAAATGAACTAATAAAAAACACTTCACATGATGTTGTTTATCTAGATCCACCATATAATGAAAGACAATATAGTGCAAATTATCATGTACTTGAAACAATAGCAAAATATGATAGTCCTGAAATAAGAGGTAAGACTTGAATGAGAGATTATTCAGAGCAAAAATCACTTTATTGTAAAAAAACAGAAGTAAAAAACTCATTTAGAGAATTAATTCAAAATATAGATGCTAAATATGTATTTTTAAGCTACAATTGTGATGGTTTAATGAGTTTTAATGATATTAAGGAAGTTATGTCAGAAAGATGAGAATATTGAGTTTTTACGAAAGAATATAGAAGATTTAAAGCTGATAAAACTGAATCAAGAAATCATAAAAAGGATAGTGTAACTGAATATTTACACTATGTTGTTATAAAATAATTATTTTAAAATATATGTGAAACAAAGAGTTGGTATTAAATAAAAATATTACTGAAAAAGAAATTGAAGAGATTTTTTGATGAGAAGAAGAAATTGTTAAATATACAGCTAAAAAAGTATTGCCTATTGTTAAGAAAATTCCTATTTTAAAACAATGAATAGCTGTATTATGAGTTATGAAAGATTGGTCACTAATGAAAAGAAAAATAGTTCAATATGAACAAAAAATTAACCAACTTTCAGATGAATTGGAAAAATTAAATCAACAAGAAAAGTTAAATTATAATTTTATTAATACCGAAGAGTTTATAAATAATACTTTATATTTAACGGAATGAATAGAAAGGACTTATGAAGAAGATCAAATTGATAATTTAAGAAGAGCATATATAAATTTATTGAAAGAAGAAAATGCAGAAATAAATTTAAAATCTAAATATATGGAAATTTCTTCAAAAATTACACCTTTCCATATTTCTATATTAGAAGAAATTGTTAAAATTTTCGATGATTTATATTGAAAAGAAGATAAAATAACAGCAAAATGAAAATGAGTAACTATACAATGAGCATCAAGAGAATTATTAAAAAAGACTAAATTAAATATATCAGATATTTCTTATTTAATAAGAGATTTAGAAAAATATAATTTAATTACTACTGAAAATTGAAATTGAGATCAATATAAATGAATTTTGAAACCTGAAGAATTAATAGTAAATGATAACTTATGATTAACTAAAGAAGAAATTATTCAAGAAATTCAAAACCAATGATTCTTAGATAATGATTTTAAAATAACTCAAAAATTTACTAATTTATCTAAGGAAAATAAATTAGAAGATTTTAGTATTGATGAAAAATTTAAAGATATAAAAATAGAACTATATAACTTATTATTTCAAAGAAATATAAATTATTTAATGTTAAATGAATCAAAAGTTGATGAATATATTGATAAAACATTAATTTCAAAACCAACATGATTTTGAATTAAATTTTTGGATGTAGTTACTAAAGAACCAATACAAAATAATAATGATACCAATGGATAAAGAACTAAATCTCCTAAAAACCATAAAATCTAACTACTCATCAAAAGAAGTAGAACAAGAAGCAAGAGAAAAATATAGTATTCTCACTTTCTTGAACTACCTTCAAATTCATATTTGTATAACATCATTTGAGATACTTTCGAAATAGATGAAGCAATAATGAGTAAAAAGCAAAAAATATCTTTTGATAAATTTTTAATTTCATATTTTTACATCTGATTTATTGATATAGAATGAGTAACTTTTAAAGATAATAATCCAGTATTTAAAATAAAAATACTTTCAAAATTATGAGATATTTTAGAAGAAATAGAAAATACAAGAGCTATAATCCTAGATAAACTATTTGATGAAGCATACAAAGAAATAAGGATCAGAAAAAAGAACTGAGAACCACACTTACTAGAGGGAAGTCTAGAGTTTGAATGAGATGAAAATAAGTTTGTAGAGTTAAGAAAGAAATATCCAAATTCAGAGATAAATACCAAAAACTACAAAGGAAAAACTCAAAAAATATGAGATAAGAGAAAAACTTAGGCTTGATAATTCAGATAAATAAATATAATACACTTATATCTTATGAAATACTAAGATCCAAATACAGTGATAGAAAGAGCCGTTTTTGAAATATAAAATAGGATTTCTACGAACTGTTAATCAATGCTTACAAATGAGCAAATCAGAAAAGCACTATGAGAGAGCTTTTCACACCTAACAGAACAAGAAGTTGAGCAATTGGGAATCCAAATGCTTAATTTTTGGTCGATGATTTTGGAAGAAGAGGTTTAATAGCCTCTTTTTCATTGGATATTTTATCAACTATAGTTATACTAATAGATACAAATATAATTACATTATTTTTAAAAGAAAATATGAGAGAAACAGCAATAATATACTGTAGAAAGTCTACAGATAGAGAAGATAGGCAAACTAACTCACTTGAACATCAACTCAACAATTGTAGAAGATCAGCTGAAAACAATTGATTGATAGTTCTTGATGAAATTCAAGAAAGTGTAATTGCAAAAACATGATGAAAAAGAGCTTGATTTAATAGGATGATACAAGAGTATAACAAATGAAGAGTGGATTATATCATCATTGATGAAACCAAAAGACTTGCAAGAAATATAATGGATTCAGCTCTTGTAATATGACTTCTAGATAATAATCAACTTAAATGAATTATCACAACTGACAAGAAATTTGAAGCATGTGATATATCTTCAAAATTTATGCTTTTATTAGAACTTTGAATATCTAAAATGGATAATGAACATAGAAGTAAGGATATAAAAGCAAAAATGATAACAGCACTTCATAGATGACAATGGTTATCAAAAGCAACTTTTTGATATGAAAATGTATGACCTAAGTGAAAAAGAGATGTAAAAGTGGTAGAGGAAGAAGCAAAACTTGTTTTAAATGCTTTTATAATGAGAAGCCAAAATAGAACACTTCAAGAAATATCTGACTTCCTAGAAGAAAAAACAAGTAAAAAATGGAATTGAGAAAGAGTATCAAAAATGCTTACAAATACAAAATACTACTGATTACAAAAATTTTGATGAGAAGAAGCCTTACTCAATAGTCCTTGATATAGACCAATTGTATCAAAGGAGCTTTTTGATAAGGTAAACAAGGTTACAAGAACTATTCCATACCAAAAACATGAATCACTTCCTAGATATTTTTCAAATTTACTCAAAGATACTGAATGAAATAATCTTTATGTGTATAAAACAAAATGACATATTTACTATCACTCAGGTCAAAATACATCTTATAAAATAAATATTAGCCAAAAACAGATTTTTGAAGAAGTAGAAAAATATATTGATAACTATAACTTCCCAAAACCTTTTATAGCTCTATCAAAAGCAACTCTGAAAGAATATTACAAAGATAAGGTAAGTATGAGAGAAACTGATATGAGAAAAACAAAAAAAGAACTATCACAAGTAGAAGAAAGACTATCGAGCTTACTTGAAACTTGCCTTCAAGAAACTTTTTA
>DIUG01000001.1 GCA_002422305.1 Patescibacteria group bacterium UBA6164
TTTACTAAGATTTTAAAGTATTTCTAGTATAAAAGTGAATTTAGTTTTTTAATTTTTTAGAATATGACAACGATAACATTTAAAGAAGATATATTTGTTTCTAAAACAAATTTTAATTCAGTTCTAGATTTTCTTGAAGAAATAGAAGATTATGCTTTGTGAAAAATTATGGAAAAAAATAAATCTAGTGATTCATATGATATTTCTTTACTCGAAAAAAAATATATATGAAAATAGAATTTAGAGAACTTTTTGATTGTGATTTATCAAATTTAGACTCTAATTATTTGAAAAGAGTTTTTGAAAAAATAAATTTAATGAAAGTTTCTGAAAATATTAATAATTTAAGTAATTTAAAAAAGCTTAAATGATATAAAAACTTTTATAGATTAAGAGTAGGAGAATATAGACTTTGATTTAGTTTAGAAAAAGATAAAATAATTTTAGAGAGATTTCTTCATAGAAAAGATATTTATAAGTATTTTCCAAAGTAATAATTTTATCTTACTTCTCTTATAATCCTTTGATAATAAATTTGAGAGTTTAATAAGTATTTGATAAAATTTGCTTTTTAAAACCGAATTAAATTTATTTAGAGCTTGGTATAAGAGACTGTATATTTTGAATTAGATTTATTGGTTTTAAGTCCGGACTCTTTGCTAAATAGCATAAATTAAATTTTGTTTTAATCTATTGCTAAATAGTCTAGAGTCCGGACTTTTTATTTAAGGATTATTTCTGTATATAATTGAATATATGTCAGATTTAGAGGATATAAAATTATTTTTAATGAAATCTAAAATTTTGTATTGCATTTTAAATAAATAATATTATTATTTATAAGTCTTATTTTTTAATTTTAGACTTTATGAAAATATTATGCCTTAGGTTATTGTTAGTGCATTTGTTTGTATTAAGTTTCTCTATTTGAACAACTTATGCTTTAGATATAGAAGATACCTCTATAATAGATGAATTGAATAAAACTGAAGTTAAAACTCTTGATTTTGATTTTAGTTTAAAATCATTTGAAAGTTGTGATTGATTAGAGAATGTTATGGAAAAATATATAAAAAACTATTGGAGTAGTAATAAGTGAAAATGGACTAATAATATGTATTATTGAGTCGATATGCCTAGAGTGACAATGGAAATGGAAAAATCAATCTCTTCAGATTCTAGTGTTGCAGAATGAATAGGGTGAGGTGATAATATAGATTTTTCTGAAACAAATGTACAAGTAGAATGAGTTGATGAATCTGATATAGTTAAAACTGATTGAAAATATATTTATTATTATAATGAAAATGATAAATATGTTTATATAGTAAAAGTTGGTGATTTACAAGTAATTAAAAAAATAAAATTACCAAATAATTTTTATAATCCTGTATTATATATTTGATTAAATAGATTAACTATTATTTCAAGTGGTTATAGTAATGTTGATTATTCTAAAATGGGGTATTGGATAAATAGAAATTCAAAAACATATACAGTTGTTTTTGATACTACTAATATAAATAATCCATTTTTATCAAAATTATATGTTGCTGATTGAGATTTAACAAAAACAAGAAAAATTTGAGATTATGTGTATGTAGTAAGTAATAATAATTTTAATATTCCTTATTATACTTTTAAAACTGTAGATGATATAAAAATAGATTCTTTAAAAATTGTACCAAAAAAAATAGATATAAGTAAAACAGATATTAAAACTAAACAAAATCTAAAACTTAGATGACAAAGTTTACCTTATAATATTATTTCTTGAAATATAGCTAAATGTAATGAAATTGAATATGTATTACCAGATGAAGAAACTTTAAAAAGATTTGATTTTAATCCATCATATAACATAATTTCTATTATTGATACAAGAAATACATCAAAAGAAGTAAAGACAAAAGTAATAGCTTGATCAAATGAAGAACTATATATGAGTATGGAAAATATGTATTTAATATCTAGTATGTATAAAAGTTATGACTTTAGTTGTCCTAGATGAAATTTTTGTATTATGCCTTTCTTTTCTAAATGATCAAATACTTTAGTTCATAAATTAAATATTGATACTAATACTTTAAAATACCAAAATTCTACTATTGTTCCATGAGAACCTTTAACTCAATATTCTATGGATGAATATAAAACTGATTTTAGGATATTAACACAAACTAATAATTGGAATAATGTATGAAATGAAAGTTACACAGATTTATATATATTAGATAAAGATTTGAAATTAAAATGAAGTTTAAAAAAACTTTGAGAATGAGAACAATTTAAATCTAGTAGATATATAGGAGATAAATTATTTTTAGTTACTTTTGAACAAATCGATCCTTTATTTGTAGTTGATGTAGCAGATTGATCTAATCCTAAAATTTTAGGTGAACTAAAAATGCCTGGTTATAGTACTTATTTGCATCCTTATGATGAAAATCATTTGATATGATTATGATATGATACTATAGTTAGTCAATGGTGATGAACTATGAATGCTTGAATAAAAGTTGATTTATATGAAATAAATTATGATAAAAAATGTGGAGGAACTAATTTAACAACTGATGAAAAAGCTAAATGTGATTCTTGAGATTATAAATGAATAATTGTTAAACAAAAATATTCTAAAACTTTAGGTGAATATGGTAGTTATTCTGAAGCATTAAGTAATCCTAGAATGTTTATGTGGAAAAATAATGATAATAAATTGTTTTTACCTGCTACACTTTATACTAATTATTCTGAAGATATATATAGACAAAAAGATTTTTTTCAATGATTGGTTACTATGACTATAGATAAAAATAATTGAATAAAAGAAAATTTCAGAATAACTCATTTAGATTTAATTGGTGCTGAAAAAGAAAGATTACAAGAGTGTTCTAAGTATACAAAAGAAACTACTGAAAAGAAATGTGTAGAATTAATTTGATGATGACAATATTGTGAAGATGTTGTTTATGGTTATGTTCCAAAATATTGTTATGCTGATTCTACAGTATGAGAATATGTAGCTTCAAAAAGCTGGAATTATAATAATAGTTTTATTAAAAGAGCTTTATGGATAAATGATAATGTTTATTCTATAAGTGATGATTTAATTAGAAGTTCAAATATAAATTCTGGTGTGAAAGTTGATAGTTTAAAAATATGAAAATAATTAAAAAGGTACTTTAAAATTAAAGTACCTTTTTAATTATTTGTTTTTTCATCTCATTATTTTTTCTATATATTTTGATTTGATTTTTAAAAAAAAGCACATATACTCTTGCGATGAATTAATTTATAAGTAATAATGTATGAACAAAATAATTGATGAAATATTTATTTGGCAAACTAGTTATAATTGAATTTTAGTGATGCTCTTTTTGATTTTTATTATATTTTTATGATATAAGTTTTTTCCCAAAAAATGATTCTTAGTAATATTTGATTTAATTTTTGAAAAAGCTTATGAGTTTTTTGAAGATATATTGTGAAAAGAAGAACAAAGATGGATAAAATTATATATAGTTATAATGTTTTTTATAATATTATTATCGAATCTATCTTGAATAATTCTTGATTTTATAACTCCTATTTTAGGATATGATGAATTAAAACACCCTATTTTAGAGAAATATATTAAAATACCAACAGCAGATATTAATTTTAATATTGCTATGGCAGTAGTTTGAGTTTTTATTGTTATAATAGAACAATTTAAATCATTAGGTTTTTTAAAGACTATTTACGAATATTTTCCTATATTTTGAAAAAACTTAATTCCTTATGAAAAAGGTAAACTACCTTTTTTAATAGATAATATATTATTTATAATTGTTAAATTTTTTGATATAGTTATTTCTTTATTTTTATGAATATTAGATATTATATGACATTTTGCTAAAGTTATATCATTATCATTTAGGTTATTTTGAAATATAAGTTCTTGAGGTATATTATTAGCTATGTTATTTGCATGAATATCTTGATTGACTACTAGTATTATATGAATAGATTTTCCAGTTATATGACCAGTTATATTATATTTACAAGCAATGTTAGTTGCTGTAATACAAGCATTAGTTTTTCCTTTATTAATAGCAATATTTATAAAAGTTGTTAAAGTTCATTAGTAATAAAAAATATTAAATTTTCTTTTTAAACATAAGAGAAAATAATTGAAAAATTGTATATTTAATACTAAAATAAAAATATGGAAATAGTGAATTATATATGAGCATGACTTGCTGTATGATTGGCAGGTATATGAGTTGCAATTGGACAGTGAATTTTAGCAAAAAAATCTGTAGAAGTGATGTGAAGAAATAAAGAGTTAAGATCTTTTTTTCTTACAATAACTATATTAGGTATAGCATTAGTAGAATCAGCCGTTATATATTGATTAATAATAGCATTTCAAATATTATGAAATGAAGCAATTAGTATTTCAGCATCAATATGAGCATGATTAGCTGTATGATTAGCTTGAATGTGAGCATGAATATGAGAATGAAAATTAGTATGATGAGCAATAAGTGCAATAGATAGAAATCCAGAAATGAAATGAAAGATAATGACATTAATGGTATTATTTATAGCCTTAGTAGAATCAGCAGCAATATATTGATTAGTAGTATCGTTTAAAATATTATGAGCAGATGATTATAGTTCAATGGCTTTTTTATGAATGTGATTATCAATATGATTAGCATGATTATGAGTATCTATATGAGAATGAATCTTAGCAGATAAATCAATGGAATCTATATGAAAAAAATCAGAAATGACATGATTTTTTCTTACAATAACTATATTGGGTATAGCATTAGTAGAATCAGCAGCAATATATTGATTAATAGTAGCATTTCAATTATTTGATAAAGAATGAATAACTTTACTTGCATGAGCATGAGCATGATTAGCAATATGATTAGCATGATTATGAGCATGAATATGAGAATGAAAATTAGTATGATGAGCAATAAGTGCAATAGAGAAAAATCCAGAAATGAAATGAAAGATAATGACATTAATGGTATTATTTATAGCCTTAGTAGAATCAGCAGCAATATATTGATTAGTAGTATCGTTTAAAATATTATGAGCAGATGATTATAGTTCAATGGCTTTTTTATGAATGTGATTATCAATATGATTAGCATGATTATGAGTATCTATATGAGAATGAATGCTAGCAGATAAATCAATGGAGTCTATATGAAAAAAATCAGAAATGACATGATTTTTTCTTACAATAACTATATTGGGTATAGCTTTGGTAGAATCAGCAGCAATATATTGATTAATAGTAGCATTTCAATTATTTGATAAAGAATGAATAACTTTACTTGCATGAGCATGAGCATGATTAGCAATATGATTAGCATGATTATGAGCATGAATATGAGAATGAAAATTAGTATGATGAGCAATAAGTGCAATAGAAAAGAATCCAGAAATGAAATGAAAGATAATGACATTAATGGTATTATTTATAGCCTTAGTAGAATCGGCAGCAATATATTGATTAGTAGTATCGTTTAAAATATTATGAGCAGATGATTATAGTTCAATGGCTTTTTTATGAATGTGATTATCAATATGATTAGCATGATTATGAGTATCTATATGAGAATGAATGCTAGCAGATAAATCAATGGAATCTATATGAAGAAAATCAGAAATGACATGATTTTTTCTTACAATAACTATATTAGGTATAGCATTAGTAGAATCAGCAGCAATATATTGATTAATAGTAGCATTTCAATTATTTGATAAAGAATGAATAACTCTACTTGCATGAGCATGAGCATGATTAGCAATATGATTAGCATGATTATGAGCATGAATATGAGAATGAAAATTAGTATGATGAGCAATAAGTGCAATAGAGAAGAATCCAGAAATGAAATGAAAGATAATGACATTAATGGTATTATTTATAGCATTAGTAGAATCAGCAGCAATATATTGATTAGTAGTATCGTTTAAAATATTATGAGCAGATGATTATAGTTCAATGGCTTTTTTATGAATGTGATTATCAATATGATTAGCATGATTATGAGTATCTATATGAGAATGAATGTTAGCAGAAAAATCTATGGAAGTTATATGAAATAGACCAAAAATGACATGATTTTTTCTTACAATAACTATATTGGGTATAGCCTTAGTAGAATCAGCAGCAATATATTGATTAATAGTAGCATTTCAATTATTTAATAAAGAATTTATAAGTTTATTTGCACCAGTATGAGCATGATTAGCAATATGATTAGCATGATTATGAGCATGAGTATGAGAATGACTTTTAGTTTCTTGAGCATTATCATGAATATCTAGAAATCCAGAAATAAAATGAAAGATAATGACATTAATGGTATTATTTATAGCCTTAGTAGAATCAGCAGCAATATATTGATTAGTAGTATCATTTAAAATATTATGATTAGATGATAATGGATCAATGATTTATTTATGAGCATGATTAGCAATATGATTAGCATGATTATGAGTATCTATATGAGAATGATATTTATCTAAATGATCTCTTGAGGTTATTTGAAAAAATCCTAAAATATCAGGTTTTATGTTAACTATATCAATATTATGAATAGCTTTATTAGAATCAGCTGCAATATATTGATTAATAATAGCATTTCAAATATTATCTATAGAGTGATTATGATGATTGGGGTGATTAGCTTGAATTTGAGCATGATTAGCTATATGATTAACATGATTATGAGCATGAATATGAGAATGATTTTTGATAAAATGAGCAGTTGATTGAATGAATGTAGCACCAGAATCTAGAGGTAAAATTCTTACATTTATGGTATTATTTGTAGCATTGATAGAAGTGGTTGCTATTTATTGATTAATAATAGCATTTAAAGTATTATGATAATTTTAAATTTTAATTTATATATATGGATGATTTAAATATAAGTATTGTAATTGCACAAATTATAAACTTTTGAATTATATTTTTTATATTTTATCATTTTTTATGAAATACAATCGTAAAAATGATAGATGAAAGAAGGGAAAAATTAGAAAATCTTGATAAATCCGATTCAGTTGTTAAGAAAAAAATAGAAGCAGCTGAAAAAGAAGCAATGTTAATTTTAGAAAATTCTAGAAAAGAAGCATTAGAAATTCAAGAAAGTGCAGAAAAGATTTCAAAGAAAAATACTTTGAAAAAAATAGAAGAAGCAGAATTAAAAGCTAAATCTATAATAGAAGGTGCAAAGAGAGATATAGAAAAAGAAAAATTGGGAATGATTGGTGCAATGAAAGATAAAGTTTTAAATTTATCTTTGAAAATAAATTCTAAAATTTTTGATAATAAAGATTCTAATAAAGAATTTATACAAAAAGAAGTTAATTCTATAAAAATATAATTTATGCAAAATATCCAAAATTTAAATAAGCTAGAACTAAAAGAACTTTTAAGAAATTTGAGATTTTATAATGATTTAACAAAAAAAATTTGAAATAGATGAAAAAAAGTTTACGAAAAAGTGTTTAATTGAAAAAATGAATATTTAGTAGAATATTATTGAGATATTGAAGAATCTTATGTTTTAGAAAAGGCAAAAAATGTTTATAAGAAAATTTTTAATATTGATATTATCACAAATGATATAAAAATTATTAAAAATGAAAAAATAAAATGATGAATGAAAGTTTACTTAAATGATGATTTAGTTGACTTGAGTTTTTTAAAGTTTTATAACTTGTTGAACAAATAATTTAATTTAATTAATAATTTATATTATGACTAACGATTTACTAAATAGTATAATTAAAGATGTTGAGAACAAATTGGACTCAATTAGTGTTAATCCTGAAGTAGAAAATGTGTGAGAAGTTTTTTATTTGTGAGATGGTGTAGCAAAAGTTTCTTGATTAAGAAATGTTGCATACAATGAATTGGTTGAATTTGATTCTTGATGAGTTTGAGTTGCTTTAAATTTAGAAGAACATTTTGTATGAATTGTAGTTCTTTCAGGTTTCAATTCAATAAAAGAATGAGAAAAGGTAAAAGCAGTTGGAAAAACATTAGAGGTACCAGTATGAAAATGATTAATTGGTAGGGTAGTAGATGCTTTAGGTAAACCTATTGATGGTTTATGAAGTATAAATTCAACTGAAAATTATCCTATTGAAAGAGTTGCTACTTGAGTAATGGCTAGAAAATCAGTACATGAACCTATGGAAACTGGTATTAAAGCTATTGATGCACTTGTTCCTATTGGTAGATGACAAAGAGAATTAATTATTTGAGATAGACAAACTGGAAAAACACAAGTTGCAATAGATACTATTTTAAATCAAAAAGGGGAAAATGTATTTTGTATTTATGTAGCAATTTGACAAAAAGAATGAAAAGTTGCTAGAGTTGTTGAAGAATTAAGAAGTAGGTGAGCAATGGATTATACTATAGTTGTTTCAGCTTGAGCTTCTGACCCAGCTTCTATGCAATATCTTGCTCCTTATGCAGGTTGTGCTATGTGAGAATATTTTATGTTTAATTGAATGCATGCATTAATTATATATGATGATTTATCTAAACAAGCTAATGCATATAGAGAAATGTCGTTATTATTAAGAAGACCACCAGGAAGAGAAGCCTATCCTTGAGATGTATTTTATCTTCACTCTAGATTACTTGAGAGATCTTCAAAATTAAATGATAAATTATGAGCTTGATCTTTAACAGCATTACCTATTATTGAAACTCAATGATGAGATGTATCAGCTTATGTTCCTACGAATGTAATTTCTATTACAGATTGACAAATATTTTTAGAATCAGATTTATTTAATTCGGGACAAAAACCAGCTATAAATGTATGATTGTCAGTTTCAAGAGTTTGATGAGCTGCACAAATAAAAGCTATGAAAAAAGTATCATGAACTTTAAAACTTGATTTAGCACAATATAGAGAATTAGCTGCTTTTTCTCAATTTGCTTCTGATTTAGATGCTTCAACTAGGGCACAATTAGAAAGAGGTAAAAGAATGATGGAGTTATTAAAACAATGAGTATTTGAACCTGTAACAGTAGCTAAACAAGTTTGTTCTATATATGCTTGATCAAAAGGTTATTTAGATGATATTGAAGTGTCAAAAGTTAAAAAATTCGAACAAGATTTGTATACAACACTAGATGAAGAAAAAACTATTCTTGAATCTATAAAAAATAAAAAAGAAATTACTGAAGAAATTGAAGAAAAATTAAAAGAAGTTATAGCTAAAGTAATTGATATTAATAAATAATATTTAATTTAAACAATTAAAATATGGCAACTTGAAAAGAAATTAAAAGAAGAATAAAGTCAATTAAAAATACTTCAAAAATAACAAAAGCTATGGAGCTTATTTCAACTGTAAAGATGAAAAAAGCTCAAGATTTAGCTTTAGAAAAAAAAGAGTATATAAAATGAATTTTAGAAGTTTTAATGAACTTAAATTGAAGTCTTTCAGATTCAAAGTACTTTAAAAAAAATTCAAATTCTTCTAAAACATTATGATTAATTATTACTTCAAATAAATGATTATGTTGAGGTTATAATGTCAATGTAATGAAAAAGGTTAATGAGTATATGAAATCAAATTGAAATAATATTGATTTTGTAACATTAGGGAAAAGATGAAGTCAGTTTATAACAAGAACATGAAATAAAATAGTAGCAGATTTTTCTGGATCATTTACAGATAATATAGATTTAAGATTTTCAAAATCAGTTTCTAGATATATATTAGAAAAACTTACTTCTTGAGAATATTGAAATATTGTAATTTTTTATAATTATTATGTAAATACTATTAGACAAATAAGTGTTTCTAGGGATTTTTTACCTCTAACAGATTCCAGTATAGAAAATTATTTTAGTATTATTTTATGAAAAGAGTATAAGTATACTAATGATGATATGATTCTAAATTATACTATAGAACCTACAATTGATGAGTTAATAGAAGAAGTAATACCTATGCTTATTGATTCTATGTTTTATGATATTTTAATTCAATCAAAAGCATCAGAACATAGTTCTAGAATGGTTGCTATGAAAAATGCAAAAGATAATGCAAATAAATATGCTAGTAAATTAACACTTCAGTATAATAAGGCTAGACAAGCTGCAATTACAAAAGAGGTTTCTGAAATAGTTAGTTGAGTTGAATCTATGAAAGATTAAAAAAATATTTTTATTATATTTGATAAAAATAAACTAAAAGTATATCTTTACAAATAAGTAAATTATTATACAATACAATTATTATATTTAATAATATGTTTTATATGAAAAGAATAGTAAAGTTTGATAGGGTTATTTTAAATACTTTATTTTATATATTTTATGTACTTTTAGTTTCTTTAATTTTTTCTTTTACATTTCCATTAATATTAGTTTATTTATGAAAAAATGTAATTAATCCTAATAGTCCTATTTTTTCTAGTATTCAAATATCTATTATTATATTGGTTTTTATATTTACTATAATTTATAGAAAATTCTTTTATTTACCTATATTTTCTTTTAATGAAGAGCTTACTAGTAAAATAAAAGATATAGAAAAAGTAGATAAAAATATAATTAGTGATATTAAATCTGAAAATTCTATTGATAACAAAGTAAATGTTGTCTTAGAAAAATCATTAAATGATAAAGTCTTATGAGAATTTCCATGACTAGATATAAAAATCGGTAAAGAAATTAAATAATATGATATTAAAAAAGTAAAATTTAAAATTTAATTAGTAAAAAATGTATAGTTGAAAAATTACTAAAATAGTTTGAGTAGTAATAGATGTTCAATTTAATGGTGGGTATGTTCCTTCTATTTATGAAGCATTGGAGGTTAAATGATTTAAGGAGAGAATAGTATTAGAAACTCAACAACAACTTGGAGATTGAGTAGTTAGAACTATTGCAATGAATACTGTCGATTGATTAAAAAGATGATTAGAGGTTTTAGCAACACAAAGTCCTATAAGAGTTCCTGTATGAGAAAAAGTATTAGGTAGAATGTTCAATGTATTAGGTGATCCTATAGATGATTTAGAAAAACCTATTACTGAATTTATGGATCCTATTCATAGAGAAGCTCCAGCATTTGCAGATTTAACTACTAGAGCTGAAGTTTTTGAAACAGGTATTAAGGTAGTTGATCTTATTGCACCTATGCTTAAATGAGGTAAAGTTGGTTTATTTGGTTGAGCTTGAGTAGGTAAAACTGTTATCATGCAAGAGTTAATACATAATATAGCTTCTGAACATTGAGGTTATTCTGTTGTTGCTTGAGTATGAGAAAGAACTAGAGAATGAAATGATTTATATCATGAAATGAGAGAATCTTGAGTAATAGATAAAACAGCAATGGTATTTTGACAAATGAATGAAGCTCCAGGACCTAGAGCAAGAGTTGCTTTAACAGGTCTTGCTATGGCAGAACATTTTAGAGATAGAGAAAAAAGAGATGTATTATTATTTATTGATAATATTTTTAGATTTACACAAGCATGATCTGAAATATCAGCACTTTTAGGTAGAATACCTTCTGCTGTATGATATCAACCAACTCTTGCGACTGATATGTGAGCTTTACAAGAAAGAATTACTTCTACTAAAGATGGTTCTATTACTTCAGTTCAAGCTGTTTATGTACCTGCCGATGATCTTACTGATCCTGCTCCAGCTGCTACTTTTGCACATTTAGATTCTACTATAGTATTAAATAGATCTATTGCTGAATTAGGTATTTATCCTGCTGTAGATCCACTTGATTCTACTTCTACTGTATTATCTCCAGATATTGTTTGAGAAGAACATTATAATATAGCTAGAGAAGTTCAAAAAATACTTCAAAAATATAAGGAATTACAAGATATTATTGCTATTCTTGGTATGGATGAATTATCGGAAGATGATAAATTAACTGTATCTAGAGCTAGAAAAATACAAAAGTTTTTATCTCAACCGTTTTTTGTAGCTGAACAATTTACAGGTACTCCATGAGTATATGCAAAATTATCAGATACAGTTTCAGGTTTTAAAAAAATTATTGATGGTGAAGTAGATTTTGTTCCGGAGAATTACTTTATGTATAAAGCTTCAATAAATGATGTAATTTCTGCATATGAGAAAAGTGATCAAAAATAAAAAGGTAGATTAAGGATTAACCCATCCTTGAATTCCTTCCCTTAAGCCTAATGGAAGGAGGAACATTGTAATCACTTTGTAGCCCTTGCTCTTATTATTAAGGGGAAGGATTCAGGTTAGGGTTAGTTAAATGGTTAATCATTAATTAAAAAATTATGAAATTAGAAATATTATCATTTAATGGAAATTTGTTTAAATCAGACACAGTTGAATCAGTTACTGCAACTACAAAAGTATGAGACATAACTATTTTAGATGACCATATTCCTTTAGTTACTGTTTTAAATCCATCAATTATTAGTATAGTTTATGTTAATGATTTATGAGAAAAATCCGAAAAGGATTTTGCTGTTTGATGATGAGTTTTAGAAGTATCAAATTCAATTGTTAAAATACTTATTGATATGCTTGTAACAGTTGATACTTTAGATATAGATAAAGCAGAAACTGCTAAAAGAGATGCTTTAGCTTTGATGGAAAAGTATAAAAATACTAAAGATAAAATAGATATGGAAAAATTTATAGAAGCTGAAGATATGTTATTAAAATCTATTGCTCAATTAAAATTGTGAAATTTAGGTAAATAAAAAAATAATCCATATTTGGATTATTTTTTTTATTTTTTAGAAAAATTTTATTTTATCAGCATTTGGATGTTCTCTTAACTTTTCTAGAGTCTTAGCCTCTATTTGCCTAATTCTTTCCCTTGTTACTCAAAATTCTTTACCTACTTCTTCAAGTGTATGTACATCTCATCAATCTAAACCAAATCTCATTATTATAATTTTTCTTTCTCTTGGTGTTAAAAAGTCGAGCATTTGATATAGATTTTCTTTTAATAAATTCATATTAGTTTGAACATCTGGAGTTGGATTTTTATCATCTTCTATAAAATCTCAAAGTGAAGTATCTTCTTCTGATCATACTGGTGCATCTAGAGATAATATATCTTGAGAAATTCTCATTATTTGTCTTACTTTTCTTATATCCATATCTAATTCTGTAGCTAATTCTTCCATAAGAGGTTCACGAGTAAGTTCTTGTGTAAGTCTTCTATAAGCATGTGTAAATTTATTTATAGTTTCTATCATATGTACTGGAACTCTTATTGTTCTAGCTTGATCTGCAATTGCTCTAGTTACTCATTGTCTAATCCACCATGTAGCATATGTAGAAAATTTAAATCATTTTTCAGCATCAAATTTGTCCACTGCTCTAAATAATCAAACATTTCATTCTTGAATTAAGTCTAATAGTCATAGACCTCTTCACATATATTTTTTTGCAATAGAAACAACTAGTCTTAAATTAGCAGCAGCTAGTTTTTTTCTAGCACTCATACTACCAGTTTTTATTTGTTTTCATAAAGCAAGTTCTTCTTCTGAACTAAGTAATTCTACTCTTCATATTTCATTTAAGTACATTCTTATAGAATCATCACTTATTTCTGATAGAGAAATAGAATGTTTTAAATCTTTTTTTCACTTTCTATCACTATCGAAAAGATTATCTTTATCTAGGTTGTCTACTATATCAATTTTTAGTTGTAAAAATCTAGTATAAATTTCATCCAAAAGTTCAATATCATCTTCAGCATTTGGAATAGCAGACATTATTTCATCTTGTGTTACAGTTCCTTCTTTTTTTCATTTTTTCATTAACTCTTTAATCTTTATAGGCATTCATTCAAGATAAATCTCTTCAACTGTAATATCTATAAATTCTTGAAGTCATTTTCAAACCCTTCTTTTATCATCACTCCTATCTTTTGGTAATTTACTTAATCATTTTTCTCTTTGTAAAGATATTGCAATTTCTTCTCAATCTTCAGTCATAGCAATATTTTTTAATTCTTCCTCACTAGGTTCATCAATATCAAAATCATCACCAAAATCAAAATCATCATCATCATTACTAATATCATCTTCATCTTCAATATCTATATTTTTTACTTTTCATATTTTTATTTTTTTTAGTTCTTTTAAATTTAATCAAGCTTTTTCAAGCTCTTCTATATCTATTTGATCTAAATTAATTTCAAATGCAGTATTATCTCTTTTTTTACTATCTTTTTTTTGAGTCATTATTTATAAGTTACTATTATAATAAAGGTTTAAAAAATACAAAAAATTCCTTCATATATTTGGATTGAAAGATTAAAAAAGTATTATTTAGTTTAGTTTTTTCATCTTTTATAAAGAATTAAGATTCTTTTTCATATTTAAATAGTAAAAAAAAAATTTAAAAAAGCAAGTTTTTTTAGTCTTTTTGTTCTAATAGAAAAAAATACTAAAACTAATACTTAGTTTAGTTGGTTTAAAAGCCTAAACAATGTATGTAAAAAATAATTATTTTATTTATTATTTGACTTTTTTAAAAATAATAATAATATGTCTATATGAGAATAATTCTCATAATCATTTATTTATTAATTATTAAATATGAAAGATTTACATTTAAAAGCTATAAAAGCATATATAGAGATGCTAACAATACATATAGATACTAAAACTATTGATACTGAATTTCATAAGGAAACAGAAATATTTTATGAAAATTTATTTGAAGTTGCTCACAAAATATGAGAAAAATATGTTGATTTATGAGGTAAATTGTCTGAAAATAGTTTAGAAGAAAAAAAGATTAAAGCTAATAGTATAATAGAAAATATTAAGAAAGAGATAGAAGACTATAAAAATAATAATAAGGTTTCTCTTTGAACAGAAGATTTATTATGAAGCTTAGCTAATAGTTTAGAAAATATTGAATGAACTTCAAAATCATTTTTAAAATAATTAATTATAAACAAAAAAAGATATTAATTTAATATCTTTTTTTGTTATATATTATTTAAAAATTGCTTTATAATATTAAGATGGCTTTAGCCCTTTTTAAAAACTAAGTTCTTTAGATAGGTTCTATACTAATTATGTAAAATTTATCTTATAATATTTATTTAAACTATCTATAATTAATCAATTTTGGCTAATTAATTTTAAATCATCATCACTAAAGTTTTTATTATAAATATATAAAAGATTTCTATGATACTTTTTTCTTTTTTGTATTTCTTTTTTTAAAATATATTTATTATTAAGTATTTTATCTTGTTTTTCATTTTTAGAAATAATATTTTGTTCTTCTTTTTTACTTATATTTTCATATTTATAAGTATTGTTTTCATTTAATTCTATTGTATTTGTATTATTTAATAGTATTAATGATATAAATAATACAAAAAATACTTTCTTTTTCATTTCTATTTAATTAATAAATAAATTAATACAATACTAATTATAATGTTTTAAATTAAGATTTGGTTAAGAGTATTTAATCAATTATATTTTATAAAATAAAAATGGTAGAATTTTATTTCTACCATTTAATTTTATATTTAAGCTAAAGTTTCACTATTTAGTGGAACTTGCTTAAATATTTAACAATTATTAAATAGGCATAGCCTAATTACATTTCGTCCTCTTCGACGATTGTAATTTGGTCTATTATAGTTATAGTAACTTCTATTATTATACCGATCATAGTATCTTTCAGGAGGATCATTCCTGATGTATTCATTTTCGATTACTTTTTTTGATGTTCTACCATCAAAATTTGTAGTTGTTTCAATTTGTCTCCCATATTCAGTTGTTGTAAGTGGTCTGTAATACTGACCACCATAACAACCAGTTATAAAAATTGTTAATATAATAATTAAAACTTTTGTATATGTATTTTTTTTCATTTCGTTCTCCGAAAAAATTGTTTTTGTTTATTTTTGAGAAATTTATTTTGAATTTCTTAAAAGAAATATACATAAAAAAATATAAAAGTCAATAGTTATTTTTAAAATAGTTATTTTATTACTTTTCATTTAATTTTGACCACATATAATTAAAAATTAATCTAAAGTTATTTGCTATATTTTCATCTTTTATTGATATAGCTACAGAATTATTTTCTATAAAAGACATTATATTTACATAATCTCAACATATTTTTATATCTCATGAAAATGGAAAAGTATTTTCATCCATTGTTTTTACTGATCTTAATTCTTCAGGAGAATCTATATTTATGATATTTTTTGATGGACAAATCACTCTATTATATATTTTTTTTCTTTTTCTTTCTTTTATAAAAAAATCTACAAATTCAGGTATAGCTTCAAGCATTTCTCATTTATCTTCTATTGAATCTATAGGTTTATTTATTTCAAGTATTTTTGTATATAGTTTTTCTAATCATTCTTTTCATTGATAAAAAGTTACTTCTGGTAGAGAAGTTTTTTTATTTTTTATACTTTCAAAATATGTTATTGTTTTTTCTATATTATCTTCTTTCTCTTTTATTTTTCTTTTATCTTCTTTTAATAAAGTATAAAGTCTATTTGGAGATTCAGGACTATAAATAAAAGTGTTATCTTTTTTAATAGAAAAAATAAGTCACTTTTTTTCTAATCACTGACAAATATATCTAACAGTACTTTTGTTTATTTTTGTTCTAGCTGATATTGTCGATGCTACTGAAGATCAAATAGTTAATAATTCTGAATAAATAAGTATTTCATTATCATTTAAACCAATAGTTTTTAATGCTTTTTCAATCATATATTTTTTTATTTTTTAAATTTTCTATTATAATAATAATAAATAACATATTTCAAAAAGTTAATCTTATTTTCTTTCAAAATCTTGATTAAACCAACTAGGATTTTCTATTTCTCAGTTCAAAAATAATTTTTTAATATCATTATTTACTTTTGAAAGATAAAAATCAAAATCTTTTTGATTTATTTTTGTATAATTTTCTAAATATTCTGTATTTATATCATCAATTAAATTATTTATTTTTTCTATTATTAAAATTTTTACTCACTCTATATTCAAATTATTTATTTTGAATGATAATTCTTTTAAAAAACTTATTATTTCTTTGTTTTTATCATGAGAAAATTTTACATTTTTAAATGTAAATATCATTAACTCTCTGAAAAATCTTTCTATTTTAAAAAAACTACAACTATCTATTTGTTCAGTAGTTAATAATTTATATCAATCATTTAAAAAAGTTTCTAATTTATTTTTTTCAATACAAGGATTATTTAAAATTATTGCAGATGTTATATAACTAGTTTTTGAATCATATATAAAATATATTTTTATATTTTTATTATTTTTTTCTAGATTTATATATTCGCTTATTCTAGGAACTCAGCTATCCGATCTAACTACTCAATTATCTATATATATTGATCATGGTTTAGATGATATTTTTAAATAGTCTTGCAATATTTTTTCTAAATATTTTCCATCTACATGACAAGTTGATCTAACAGCTACTTGAAAATCAATTTTTTTTATAATATTGTCTCATATATAAAGTGAATTGAAATCTGATATTAATACATTATCAAAATATCATATTATTATTTTATAAAAATTTTGTTTTATATAATCTTTTAATTCATTTATTCTATTTTTATTTTTTTCTAAGAATTTTTTATCATCATCTGTTATTTCTTCATAATTATCATTAAATCTATAGGTTTTATCTGTAAACATAGATGATATTTTAAATTTAGTAGGTTTCATACTAATAAGATACAAAGATTTCATTAGTTTTTCACTTACATTTCCATAATTTATTATATTAAAATTTACTATCAATTCTTGAACAAATATTTTTAATAAATTTTTAGGAATATCTGAAAAATTATTTAATTTTATTAATGATTCATAAATATCAAAATATGCAAAATCAGATACTCAATAACTATTTATTCAAGTATTTTTTATTATATCATTTACAAGTTTTCAGTTTCAGGCTCACCAATCTCTAAATGTATAATTTCATTTGTTGTGAGTATTTGATTTATGAAATTTTATAAGTCATTCTAGATTAAATCATAATATATCATTTACATCTTCTATTCATCTATTTACTTTCCAATCAAAAAAAGTAGATAATCTTAAAAATCATTTATTATCTAAGTTTTCTAATAATTTATCACTATTTACTTTTTTTCAAAAATTTAGCTCAGAAATTAAGTTTGTTATTTTATTTTGCGAGTTTATACTATTATTTAATTCTTGTGAACTTTTATTATTTTTTACTTTACCATTTTTATCAGAAAAAAAATCATTTTTCTTTATAATTGAATCTGTAAATGAAAGAAGACTAGTAGTGTAAAAACTTTTAGCCAAACTAGGACTTTTATTATTATTGTCAAAATTATATAGAATATTTTCAATTTTATTTCAATAAGTTTCTTTAAGAATATTTATTAAATAATCAATTTCTTGTAATAATATTTGAGAATCTCTATTTTTATTTATTTCAAAATGTGCTTGATTTCATAATATATTTCAATTTTTAGTTCACCAAATAATTGGACTTCATGTAATAGAATCTTTGATAAATGTTATAGTCGAAGATGAACTTAATAAGTATGAATTTAATAAATTAAAATCAACATGTCAAGTTCTAGTAAGAGGATATTGTATATAATTATTATTTCAGTTATTTGTTATTGAATTTAAAATATTTTTATAAATAAAAGGAACTTGTTCTATACTTGTTATTAACTCTCAAGGCATATTTCAAAATTCAGCAACTCATCTATATGTACTAATTATTTTTTCTGAAAATTTTTCATCAAATCATATAATACTACTAATTAATTGTTGTCACCAACATATTCAAATTAGTTTACTATTAATATTATTATTATGTACTTCCTTTATAAATTTAGCTAAATCTCATTCAAAAATACTTTCTGGAATATCTTCTAAATCAGAATAACTTCATCAAAGCATAACAATAGAATTCTCATATAATTTATTCTTTATATGTAAATTTTTTGAATTATCAGTATAAGAAATAGCTACTATATCTACATATTTTTCAAAATCATCTTCAAGTATTTCTTGTAGTTCTTTAATCAATAATTTGTTTGTAAAGCATCAATCTATAATTAGAACTATTGGTTTTTTATCTCATAATATTTCACTTAGATTTTCTAGATTGTTTTTTAATTTTAATTTATTTAATTTTAATTCTAAATAAGTTATCTCTATATTTTTAGGTAATTCATTATATAAAACTTTTTCATTTATATTTCTTGTTTTAACTGATAATACCTTTTCAACTTTACTTTTTAGAGTAGGAAAATAATTTTTTAAAATATAATCTATAGATGGGTGATTATATACATTATCATATGGATACGGTATTACATGTATTTTTGTATCATTTGATTTCATATATTATATATTGTATAATAAATATAAAAAATCATACATTTAATATAGTTAAAGTCAAGCTATTTTTTTAGAAATGAAAAAAGTACTCTTTTTTAAATTATTTTTTTGTGCTTATTTTTGGTAATATTTTTTTTTCATATATTCACATATTTTTTGAGAAACATAAAGTGTTAAATTATCTAAGCTAATACGGAAGAGCCATAAAAAAATACCGTTTAGTTTAAACTAAACGGTATTTATATACTTACTCACATAATGAAATTAATAACTTCAAAACCATAAATATCATATTAAATAATATTAGACTTTGACTTGTAATAATTTCTGAGGAAAAATTTAAGAAATACTCAATCAATAGTTTTTTAAACTAAATCATTTTCTAAATTAATTTTTTCCACAATAACAAAAACATAATTCAGGTCTTATATATCTTCGCCTTGTTTATTTCTTTAAAAAAAATAAACTATAATTTTGTTATACATAACTTTCTTGAGTAAATGGTGTAACCACTTTATGAAAGGGTATAAGTTTTAAACTTATTTTCCCTTCTTTATTTTCAGAATTTCTAACAAATATCCTATTGTATTGAGTGGGATTAAATAAGATACATGGGTTTTTGTGACTAGACAAATTACAATCTATAGGGCCAGTTAATATCCCTGTATTTTGATTTTCTATATTTGTATTATCAAATATAGTTTCCACACTACTTGCAGAATTATTATCTGATTGAATAATCAAATAATAATCTATAGATTTATCAATAAAATCTATAGGTATAGATTTTATTTCATCTTCTTTAAAGGTTACCTCAATACCTTCTTCTAAAACTGTTGAAAAAATATTATCAACCATTTCGTTGATGTTTAGTTTAAATGTGATTTCTTCCATTTGGCTTCCATCACTAAGGACTTTTCTAGATTTACTCATTCTTCTTTTTATTACCTCACTACTTAATAAAGAACAAGTATTAGTTTCTAATTCGTTATTTTGATAAGGTAGATCATTATAAAAATTAGTAAATTGATAAATATTATCATTTACTTCATAATTTACTACCACCATTTCATCATTTACTACCACCATATCATCATTTACCACCACTTCATCATAATAATTTTCATTATCAATGATATCGTTAGATAAATATATCGTTTTATTTTTCACAAGACCTTCTTCATAATCCCTTCGTTCCTCTATAGTAAAGGAAGAAAGAAGGTTGAATTCCATTGTTTCTACCCATTCAGTCAATATGTTAATATCCTCCATCGTTTCGTACTTTTCAGGTAATTTCGGTAGTTCACTAATATTTGCATAAATATTAGATGAGATTAATGCAAATATTAGTGCTGTAAATATTCTAAATTTTATTTTCTTCATTGTTCTCTCCATTTTTCCTCAAAATATTGTACCGGATATTGTACCGGTTTAAGGTCAGTAGTTGTTACTATCTTGGCATTGTGGTAGTGGTAATTGTCATCATATAAAATGTGATCATCTTTTTCTCTATACTCGTCCATATTTGTGTTAGTGGGTATTTTATCAATAATAATTGGATTATTGTTGATATCTTGATAACAATGATTCTCCAAATAATAATTCTCTGCTAAGAGAGATTCATTTGTATGTATGAGGAATTCATTTGTACTCTCTAAATTTGAGAGACTTAAGTTATTAATAAAATTACTTTTGCTATACCCATTGTTAGACTGACAGTTAGAATTAGATATTCTATGTAATTCCATTTTAATAGAATTTATCTCTCTTATTCTCATATCATACATTTTTCGCAATTCCTCATATTGGACTTTTTTTGTTTCAAGCTTATTAGCATATCCTATGCTAATATCTGTTATATCAGATATTTTAGCTTTCATTATTTGTATTATTTTTTCTAGTTTTTGTATTTTTTCAGTTAATTTTTCTATATTCTCCTTTAAAGAGGCATTTTTTTTATTTAAAGAAGAAAAAATTTCTTCTTTAGCTCTTATTTCTTCTTTTTTTTCTTGTATATTAAAGTAGAAGTACATTATTAATAATATAGATACTATTAATAATACTTTTTTATCAATTACATTATTCATTTATTCTCCAAAAAAATTGTGATTGTGAGTAAGTAAATAGCTTTTTTATAATATTTACACTATATATAATTATAATATATAAATAAATATTATAAAATTCTATCTACTTACTTAAAGTTTATGTTAAAGATCTATCTTGCTTATAATTATAGATATATTTATAAAAAAGTCAAAATAAAATGCGAGATTAAAAAATCCCGCATCATAAAAATTTATTTAAAAATCCTCCAGTTTTCTTAAGTATATAATGAAATCACCTTTTTCTCCTACTCCTCCAATAATTGAAATATTTTTTATGCCAGATGTTGCGAGTATTTCACTACAAACATGTCCAACTCCAGCCATAGAACAATTTGGTTCAATTTCTTTTAGCACTCCATCAACTAGTAAAGAAGAGCTTGATAATGGATTACTTCCATATCCTACCACTTCCATTTTGTACCTTTTTCCTATTTCAAGCAATACCTGAAAATTCCGTGAAACTCCAGGGCTTTCAATATTACTATATAAGCCGTTTTCTATCCAGTCAGATGTTTCTGCCTTTAAAGAAATAGTACCTGTTAGATACACCGGATCAGGATTAATAGGTGATCCATCTTTAATTAATGAAAGATTTACATCAGTTTTCCCAATGTTTAAAACACTAGCTTCAGGTGCAGTAGACAAATATATCGTATATTTTTCATTTGCTACAGTGTCCGTATATACAACATAATTTAACATGTTTGTCATGTCAAAATCATGTGTAAAGCTTCCTACTGCATCAGTTGTAAAAACTACATCTGTACCGTCTTTCAATTTACCTTTTACAGTATTTGAAAGTGGTATATTATTAGGGTTAACAATATTAACCTTAACATTCCTTTTATTGAAATAATAGAGTTTCACCTCCAATATAATATTGGAAGTGATATTTGTAAAAGTATCACTTCCTCGAAATGTATTAAAATTATCAGGAGTGTATAAATTCACATTTATTACCCCACTACTATTTTTCAGTAAACTTATGTCTACCACATCACTAGTGGTAGTATACAATTTACAATTTTGCTCATTTGTATCGCAACTTCTAACCTCCCTGTTAACTGATTGAGCCAAATCAGTATTAGCTCGGATATAATATTCTAATGAATATTGACCAGTACCTGGGAGTTCAGGTTCTATTGCATATGAATAGTTACTAAAAGTAACTATTGCAAAAAGAATGATGAAAAATTTCATTTTATTTCCTAATTTGTTATGTTAAAGAAAATCTGGCAGGAGTTGTTTTTCCTACCAAACATATAACATATTTATTAACTTATATTATATATTTGGTAGGAAAAACATTTTTAAATAAATACTTTTTTATAATTTATTACATGAAATTTATATTAAATTTAGAAATAAATTATAAAATGATATTTACTTAGGAATAATAAACTTTATAAATTATATTTTATAAAGTTTATTATTATTGAATTTATTTAGCACAACGAAATCAAGTATAAGGATTACGACTATCATAAACATCTAAAGTACCTATTAAACTATATATTCAGGGTTTTGAATTATGTCTACCTCATCTAAAAATAGAATTAGCTGTAAGTCAAAAAGTATATCATACTCAATTATTTTCATTTAACTTTAATAAAGGTCCATAAAGTAATCTGTAATCGTTTCCTACAATATCCCATTGACCAGCTTTAAAATTCCCGTTAGTAGAAATTTGATCACCAACTTGTCAATCTATGTTTTCCTCATTTTTTACTAATTCCCGTATATTTCATGCAAAATCCCATATTTTTTCTCAATTTGATAAAACTAATTCGTTTTTTCAGTTACAATTACTATCTCAAGTAACTGTTCAGTTATTAGTTAAGTTATCATAAAATTGATTTGGACATCATCTTCCATTTATTTTTACTCATACTCATTCATAAATGTAGCCATTTCATACAGTTCATGATGACCAATTTTTTCATTGAGATTCAATATTTCTTGCTATAGTCATCCACTCATTGTTTGTGATTAAATGATATCAAGGTCATAATTCTCTACATTTTTTAACTGCTTCTACTTCATTAATAAATACTATTGGTGAATTATTAGGTTCAGAAACTATTAAGCTACCTGAAAGTCCAAGTGGATCATTTTGAAAACTATATGTATTCCAACTTGTACCTTGAAATGATGTTCATATTATTCAATGGTAACTCATTTCATATTTAGCTACACAAAATCATGGCTGGTTAAAATCTTTATTTCAAATTACTGGTATAAATCACTCATCACATTTTTTTGGAGGAATTAATCAGTCTGCTCTATTTAATTGAGCCATAAATTGTAATCTTCATGTTCATGTTCATTGAGTATGAAAATCATTTGTTACATAAACTTTATATTCATTAGTAGTTTTAAAAATATCTATATCTATTCATGAATCTTGTGCTGGAGCATTACTTCATGTTTGTAATAAAATTCATAACTGTTTTCACTTTGTAGTAATAAATCTTTTACTTAAATCTGCTGCATAAATATCATTATTAAATAAAGATCGAGATATTATTGTTCAGTTTTCTAAATATCATAAAACTTGATATCTGTTTAAATCTTTATCTGTAGTATATGTATAATATTTATCATCTAAAGGGTCTTTTCATCAATTAAATATTCATAATAAATCTAGTGTTTTCTTACCTGCATATCATTGATAAGAAATAATTACACCACTAGCAGTTATATCAATTTTATCATCAGGAATAGGTACTTTTCAACTAATAGATTTTAATTCCAAAGATTTTATTATATTAGATAGGTCACTTATTCTCACACTATCTCTAGCTTCTGA
>DIUG01000006.1 GCA_002422305.1 Patescibacteria group bacterium UBA6164
TAAATGAAATGAAAAAAGACTACTCTGAAGTAGAAAGAAAAAAAATTGAAGAGGAAAGACAAAAGATCGAAGAAAAAAATAACCACAAAAATAGACAAGATCTATTATTTTAATAATAATTTAAAAAAGAAAAATGTTTGAAGAAAAAAAGAAAAAGAAAAGTTTTAGGGATATAATTATAAACAAGACAATAGACTATTTAGATAATTCCTTTGATTATGTTTTTATAATATTATCAATAGCAACTGTCATATTTTCATTTTTATTACTATTTGATTTTTATAATAAAATAGTAGCTAAATGATTTGATATGTTATTATTATTTGAAATATGATTAACTGCTTTAATTTCAGTAAAATTTTACAAAGTTATAAAAGATTATATATGAGATCATAAAATAGAACTTTCAAATTTAGCTGAAATATGAATAGTTACAATACTAAGTAAATTAATATTTAATTTGGAATCTTTTAAAACAGAAGAAGTATTAATTAGAATATTATTATTAATAGTATTAATAATATTTTATTATTATGAAATGTATTTTAAAGAAAAACATGAAAACTAAAATATAAATTACTCCTTACTTTAAAAAAGTACTTTAAAATAAAGAAATAAATTTCATAAAATTTATTTCTTTATTTTTTTTACAAGAAAAAATAAAAAAAATTTGATTATATATTTTTTTTCATATAATACTTAAGCAAATTGTTAATGCCGGGGTAGCTCAGGGGTAGAGCAGGGCCCTGAAAAGGCCTGTGTCGGTGGTTCAAATCCGCCCTTCGGCACCATTTGAAAACAAAAATAGAGTAAAAATATTAAATAATATTTTTACTCTATTTTTTAAATTTTAAAATAGAATATTATAATTTTATTTTATCTGACATTTCGGTAGCAGTTTTTTCAGTTTCAAGAATTACTTCATCTATTCCCAATCTAAATAATTTTTTTTCATCTTCAGAACTTTCAGCTTTAACAATAATTTTTCATGAAATATTCATTTTTTTTACTAAACTTGCTATAAAAAATAATTTTTCATGATTTCATATAGAAATAATTATATATTTTGCAAATTCTATATTTATATTTTTTAAAATATTTGTTTTTAGTGCATTACCAAAAATTATTGCTTTTCATTCTTTTTTAGATTTTTTATAGGTTCTAATATCATTTTCTAGAATAATATAATCAATTCCCTTTTTATCTAACTGATTCCCTATTATTTTTCATAATTTTCAATATCAAATTAAAACAATATGATCTTTTAAATGATCTGATATTAAATATCAATCTGTATAAGGATGTTTATTTCATAATAACAAATCTGAAATATATGATATATTTCTTAATAAAAAAGGAGTAATAATCATCGATAAAATACTAACAACTATTAAAATTTGTCATAATCAATAATCTAATAAATTTTTAAAAATAGCTAATTCAAAAATAATTATCCCTAATTCTCAAAATTGAAATAATGAAATTGATGTTTTTAAAGCAGCTCTTTTAGTTGTAAAAAAGCTCAAAATAAAATATAATACAATTATTTTTATATACAAAAATAAAATCAATATAAGAAATGTATTTCAAATATTTTTATAAAGAAAAAATAAATCTAACTGCATTCAAACTGTTACGAAAAAAAATCATAAAAGTAAATCCCTAAAAGAAATAAAATCTGCTTCAACATGATATTTATAATGAGTTTCTGCTATTAATATGCCTGATATAAAAGCTCAAAGTGTATATGTAAATCACAAAAAATGAGATAAAAAAGATGATCACAAAACTATAAATAATATTGATCATACAAAAATTTCATTTGATTTAGTTTTAGCAACTTTATATAAAAAATAATCTAAAATATATTTTCAGAAAATCCGCATTACAATAAATAAAATAAAAGCTGCTAAAAGTGTTTTTGTTAAAATATAAAATACAGATAATTCTGTTATAGAAAGTAATGTTATAATTAATAAAATAGGAATAACCATAAAATCTTGAAACAAAAGTATTCATAATGATATATTTCAATATTTTCTATTTATATCACCATTTTCATTTAAAATTTTTAATACAATAGCAGCAGAAGATAAAGTAAGTCATAAAGAAATAATCAAAGATTGCTCATTACTTACTTTTAAAAAAATAATTGATAAAAAATAAAAAATAATAAAAATAATAAAAAATTGTAAACTTCCAAAAAAGAAAACATTTTTTTTCATCTTTTTAAAACTAGACACAGAAAAATCTAAACCAATAGTAAACATTTTAAAAACTATACCATATTCAGCAATTATTTTTAAGTAGTCATTATTTTCCAAATGATGTAATCAATATAAAAATGAAATTATTATTCAAGTCAAAATATAACCTATAATTGTAGGCATATTAATCTTATTTAATATAATATTAAATACTGTTGAAATAAACAATGTCAAAACTATTATTTCTAAAATCATAATAAATTTATTAAAAAATATTAAAAAAATCATTAGAAACTAATATTAATCACAATTTAAAAAACTTGTTTTTTAAGTTCTATAGGTATTATATCTTCATTATAAATTGTAAAAAGCTTTTTTTCAATATCATCAAAATCATTTTTATTCATTTTATTTAAAACTTCTTTTATAAATATTTCTAGTATATATGGTAATTTAACATTACTTAACTTTCCCTTTTTCTGTTCTTTTTCTGATAAAGAAAGAAGAACTTCTTTACTATATTGTCTATCTAATGTTAAATACATAGAATAAATAACCTCTTCTGCCTCTCAAACACATTCAAAAGGTTTAATTCCAGAAATTCATAACAATTCTCTAAAAAGTTTTTCTAAATCTCTTCTTTCATATAAATCTTCTCAAAATATATTTATTATTTCATCAAAAGATAAATAAGGTCTCAAAATAGAAAATACAAATGCACATTTTGGACAATTATTACACCAAAATTTTTTAGAATATTTTTCAATATTATTAATCTTAAAATTATTATTACAACTAGAAAAAAATTTAAAATATTTTTTTCAATATATAGAAAAAAGCTCCGAAATTTTTAATTCATACATTCATCTTAAAAGTGAAAAATATTTCACATTTTTAGATATGTATTTTGAAACATAATTTGAAAAGTCTTTTTCAAAATCTAAACTTTTTGAATACTGATGATTTATATTCACTCATTCCCATAATATATTTCAAAAATTTGCGGATTTTTCATTTGATAAAATCAAATATTCATAATCATATAAATAAGAAATAACTTGCATTGAAAATGCTATTATTCAAGTTATTGGAACATGTCAATTATAATATCAAATATTATTAAGCTCAAATAATTTATTAGATATTTTTCTACTTACTTGTAGTATTTTTTTTCATGAAATATCACTTGTAGCTTGTTTTAATTCATCTATTTTTCAAAAAACAAACAAATCAAAATTCAATCATGCTTTTTTTAATAATTCTATAGTAACTATAGAATCTTTTCATCATCAAATAGGTACTAATATTTTTTTATTTTTTTCTATATAAAATGATTTTATAGAAACTTTTTCTTTTATATTAACAAAATTAAACAATCATTTAGGTGAAATTTTATTTGTATACAAAAATTCACCTAATCAATTTATATAAAATTTTTTCCAAAAATTAATTTGAAAATCATCTAAATATCATGATTCTACTAATAATTCATTAGTAGGAAAAAGTTTATAATAGCTTATTCATAAAGCAATATGTAAATGAAATAAAATATTATCTAAAATATTTTTATCTATATTTTCAATAACTTGAAAAGAATCATTTTTAAAATCTATAAGTTCTTCAAAAAATACTTCATTATCAAAACTATAATGAAATCTAGCTTTAAGATTTGAAATATCAAATTCAAATCTTTTGAAATAAAATTTAGAAAATTTTTGCATAATAATTTTATAATGATTTAAATTTAATAAAATAAATATTATATACATATATTATACATATAATTTTTTTTTTCAATTTTAAATTTGATATTTTATTTTTTATTTATATAATCTACCTGCTTTATATTTACTGGTGTATTTTTCTGGTTTGTATAAAATATTTTAATATATAAAAATACTATTATGGCTGTTACTAAAGAGATGAAAGCTCAAATTGTAAATGATTTTGGTAAAGGGAAAGGAGATTCTGGATCTACAGAGGTACAAATTGCAATTTTAACTGCAGAAATTGAAAATTTAAAAGATCATTTATTAGTTCATAAAAAAGATAATCATTCTAGAAGATGAATTTTAATTATGGTTGCAAAAAGAAGAAAATTACTTACTTACTTAAAAAGTAGTAATATAGAAAAATATAATGAAATCTTAGAAAAATTAAATCTTAGAAAATAATAAAAAAGCTCAAAATAAATTTTGAGCTTTTTTATTAATAATTTTTTTTAGTTTTCAAAATAGTTTCAGAAAATAATAAATCTTTGAATTTCAATTTTAATCTTTCTATAAATCTATCAATAATTAAAAAATCATAATCTAATATTTTTAATTTTAAATCTATTTTAGTTTGTAATAATGATACTTTAGAAGTATTTATTGCATCTACATCTATTCACATAGAAAAAATAATATCACTAAGCTCTTTTAAAATTCAAATTTGATTTTTAAAAATTAATTCAACATGAAATATAATAAATTGCTCTTCTGTTCATTTTATACATGCAGATAATAACCTTTCTTTATTTACATCTTTTAAAACTTTACAAGCTCTTAAGTGAATTGTAATAACTCCTTTAGAATTTATATGAGCTACAATTTCATTATTTAATTTATCTTTACAACATTCTCATATTTTATATGGTAAATTATCTTCTCATCATATAATTAATTTTCTATTTACTAAATCTATAAAATCTTTATCTATATTTTTAAATGAATTAGGTATCTTTTTTTCTTTTTTAAGTGGTAATATTTTTCTAGTTTTTAAAATCTTTTTCATTATTATAGAAGGATTTACACTAAAATCACCAACTTGTTCTAATAATTTAAATCTATCTTCTTTTGTATAAATTACTCCATCAATATTTTTCAAAATAGATAAATCTTTATCAAATTGTTCAAATCAAGATTTTTCTAAATATTTATTCATCATTTCTTTTCATCTTTCTCTATGTAAGTCTATATCTTCTTTTTTTAAGTAATTTTTTATCCTATTTCTAGCTTTTACTGTTTTAACAAAAGATATCCGAAATGGATTTGGTTTTTTATTTTTATCTATAATAATTTCAACTATATCTCAATTATGTAATTCTTTATCAAGAGGATAAACTGAATTATTTACTTTAGCAATACTTATATGATCTCACAAATCACTATGTAAATAATATGCAAAATCTACTGGTGTAGCTCAAAAAGGTAAATTTATAAAATCTCATTTAGGTGTAAAAACAAAAATTCTATCTTTAAAAACATCCACTTTTAATGATCATACAAAATCACTATCTCAAACATTATTTACCAAATCTTTTAATTCATTAACCCAATCTATTTCAGTAGCTAACTTACTTCATTTTTCCTTATATTCAAAATGAGCTGCAACTCATATATTTGAATATTCTTTCATTTCATATGTCTTTATTTGAATTTCTGTAGGTTGCTTTCTATGAGATTTGAAAAGTCACATAACATTTGTATGCAAACTTTTATATCAATTTGGTTTAGGTAATGCTATATAATCTTTAAATCTACTAGGTAATGGAGTTAATGTATTATGTATTATTCATAAAACTTTATAACAATCTTCTTCTGTTTCTACCATAATCATTATTCAAAAAAGATCATACAAATCTTTTGCATATACTAATCATTTTTTTACTATTTTTTTATGAATTGAATAAATAGACTTAACTCTTAAATCTATTTGATAATTTTTAATCTTTCATTCAAATAATTTTTCTATTTCTTTTCTTGCATTTTGAATGAAAAGTTTTATTTCAGGTTCTAAGTCTCTTAACTCATTAAAAAGTGTTTTATAATTATCTGGTTCTAATATTTTAAAACACTCTAAATCCAAATCATTTTTTATATGATATAATCATAATCTATCAGCAATTGGAGAATATATATTCAAAGTTTCCAAAGCAATTTTTTCTCTTTTTTCTTTTTTAGGATGATGACTAAGAGTTCTCATATTATGAAGCCTATCAGAAAGTTTTATAAATATAACTCTTAAGTCATCTGCCATTGCTATAAACATTTTTCTAAGACTTCATATGCTCCTCTCTTCTCACTTATACTTAACTTTCGATAATTTTTCCATTCATACACATAAAAAAGCAACTTCTTCTCCAAATTCATTTTTAATATCATCTTCAGTTCTTAATGTATCCTCTATTACATCATGCAAAAAACATGCCTGTATTGTATATAAATCAGGTTTCAAACTTAAAAGAATCTCAACAGATTCAACTGGATGAATTAAATAAGGATCTCCAGATAATCTATTTTGTCACTCATGAGCAATCTTTGTATATTCATAAGCTCTAAATATTTCCTCCCTAATATACTCAATATTTAAATTACTCATATATTTAAATACTTTTATAACAATTTTCTCAACCTTCTTATCTATATTTCAATATTTATCCATAATTATATTTAAAAACATAAAATATTTATAATATTCTATCATATATAAATGTTTTGTAAATATTTTCTTTACATAAAAAGAAAAAAGATTAAAATAAGAATAATTTATTTAATAAAATATATTTATGAAAAATTTTATACATAAAGTAATGGTAAAAAAAGTTATAGATAAATCTAGTATAAACAAACTAGCATTTACATTAGTAGAATTATTAGTTGTTATTACTATTCTTGCAATAATATCGGTTGTTGCATACCAAAATTTTTGAAGTGCTGTTAATAAAGCAGTATCAGGTAGAAAAATAAG
>DIUG01000057.1 GCA_002422305.1 Patescibacteria group bacterium UBA6164
CACAAAATGTTTTGACATACTACCGAATTTTGAAAATTATGCACAAAATGTTTTTATATAATGCTAAATTTACTAAAATTCTTTTGTGAATACAATATGTCTTTGAGTAACATTTTTTACATATTTATTAGCTTTAATCTCTTCTATTTGAGCTTTAGTATAGTTTATTTCTGTCATAATATTATTTTTAAAAAGTAATTACTTTATTTTATTATATTCATAACAAAAAAAGTAGAATGTTTTTTTTACATTCTACTTTCTAGGGGGCATATCAAAATTTAGATGTTTAAAAAAAATTAAAATTGGTACACCCGGCAGGGTTCGAACCCACGGCAAACCCAGGTTCGCGGCCTGGTGCTCTTCCAACTGAGCTACGGGTGCATATATGAATTATTAATTCATATGTATTGTATTGATAATTATTAATTATCAAAATTATTTTATTTTATTTATTATAATTATGAATATATTATAAGATAATATTTGTATATTTATTTTATATATGCTAAACTAAATAAGTCATAGTATTAATTTAAAATAGGAGGTTTATTATGGCTTTTATTGATGAGATTATGGAAACTTCTGATAAAACAAAGAAAAAAATCAGAGTTCCTAGTAATCAAGGTGGAACAGATCGGACTATTTATGTAAATGGAAATAATTCTGGTTACCGATTAGGTAATGGGAATAATCACATTTATACTTCAGGTGGTCGTGAAGTTTCAAAATCTTCACTTAAAGATTTCGCAAAACAAATGCTTTGAGTAAATTTATAAATAAAGAGTTGATTTTTTTTCAACTCTTTATTTTTTTTGTATTAAAGAATCTCTTATTTGTCTTAATAATTTTATATCTTCTGAAACTTCTTTAGGTGCTTTTATTTCTTCTTTTTGTAATTTGCTTATCATTTTTACTATTATAAAAATAATAAAACCAAGTATTACAAAAGAAACACTATCTGTAATAAAAGTTCAATATTTTATAGCAGGTACTCAAGCTTTATTTAATTCTGTAATTGAATCATATTTTTTTCAATCTAAAGCTATAAATAAATTTGTAAAATCTACTTTTCATAGTAATAGACCAATAGGGGGCATAACTATATTTTCTATAAATGATTTAACTATATTTGCAAAAGCAGCACCAAAAATAAATCAAACCGCCATATCTACGGCATTACCTTTTATAAGGAATTTTTTAAAATCATTAAGCATTTTATATAATTATTAAAATAAAAACATTTTTATTTTAATAATTATATTTAAAATTCAAATTTTTTATTTTAAATGTACTTTTTTACATATATATTTATAATAATTTCATTAATTATATAGGAATAAAATAATGGAACATAAAATATCAGTAAAAGAAAATATAATAAAATATGATAGAAGTACACTAATAAAAACTATAGAGGAAATAATAAATTCTAGATTTGAAAATGGAGAATTTGATATAGAAACTTCAATAGATGATTTACATGATCCATACTTATTAAAAGATATGGATAAAGCAGTAGAAAGAATAAAAATAGCAAAAGATAAATGAGAAAGAGTCTTTATTTTTTGAGATTATGATGTAGATTGAGTAACTTCTACTTCTATTTTGATGCATTTTTTTAAAAAAATATGAATGCAAATTAGTTATAGATTACCACATAGGGTAAAAGATTGATATGGTTTAAAATCATATTTTATAGACGAAGCAAAAGAACTTTGAGTTAGTTTAATTATAACCGTTGATTGTGGTACTCGTGATATAGATATTATAAAATATGCTAAAAAAATATGAATAGATATAATTGTAACTGATCATCATGCTGTTCCTATTAATATGCTAACAGAAGCCATAGCTATAATTAATCCTAAAAGACCAGATTGCGAATATGTTTATAAAAATCTTGCTTGAGCTTGAGTTGCTTTTAAGTTAATGTCTGCTTTAGCTTATGAGTATTTTTCAGAAATTGAAGCAAAAAAATATATAAAAGAATCTATAGATATAGCTGCTATTTGAACAGTTGCAGATTGTATGAGACTTACATGAGAAAATAGAATAATTGTAATAGAATGATTAAAACAAATAAAAAATTCTAGAAGTAAATGAATAAAAAAATTAATAGAAGATAAAATTCATGAAGATTTAGATGCAGATTTATTTGGTTTTACTATATGACCTAGATTAAATGCAGCAGGTAGAATGGATAGTCCTTATAAGGCTGTCAATTTGATTTTAAATAATTGAGATACACTAAATAAAACTATAGCAGAAATAGAACAATTAAATGAACAAAGAAAATATTTAACTAAAGAATTTGTAAATGATGCATTAAATAAAATAAATAAAAATGACAATTTAATTTTTTATGTATCTCCAGCTATAGAACATTGAATAATTTGAATAGTTGCAGGTAGAATAACAGAACAATTTAATAGACCAAGTATTTGTTTAAAAGATGAATGAGATAAACTTGTTGCTAGTTGTAGAAGTCCAGAATTTTATAGTATTATAGAATTATTAGATAAATTTAGTGATTATTTTATATGATATTGATGACATAGACAAGCTGCTTGATTTAGCATTAAAAAAGAAAAATTTATAGAGTTTAGATGAAAAATAATTAATGAAATAAATAAACTAGATTTTTCTAGACATAAAAAAGAAATAGTTGTAGATAAATTAATAAAATTAGAAGAATTAGGTTTTAGTTTTTTATCTAAAGTAAATAAATATAAACCATTTTGATTATGAAATCCAAAACCTCTTTTTATGGTAGAAAATTTAGAGTATGAAAAAATCGAATTTTTATGACAATGAAGAGATCATTTAAGATTTACAACTAAGCATTGATTTAAAATATTTGCTTTTTATATGTGAGATTATTATGAATCAATTAAAAGAAAATGATGAAGAGTTAGTTTGATTTTTGATATTTCAGAAGACAACTGGATGTGAAAAAAAAATCTAATGCTAAAAGTTATAGATATTATTTTAGAATAATTTTTTATCTTTTTATAAAAAGGGGAAAATATAGTTTTTAATTTATGTAAATTATGGAAGTTTCACAAAAAATAATTGATTATGCTATTTGGTATTATTTAAAATATTATCCTAGTCCTAAAAAATTAATTCAAAAATTAAAGGAAAAATTTTGACCAGATTCAGAAAAATGAAAAAAATATTGATGAATTTGACAAGAAGAAATAGATTATCTAATAAATGAAAAATTAATAAATATAATTCAAGAAAATGAAGTTATAAAATCAAAAATAAGGATTTTAAAAGATAAATGAAAAAGTAAACTATATATTAAACAAAAACTTTTCGAAAGACAAGAGGATAAAGAACTTATAATAAAATATTTAGAAGAAGCTTTTATTGATTGAGAATATGAACAATTAAATAAAGAATATGAAAAAATAAAAGAAAAATTTGAAAAACAAAAAATAATAGAAAAATTATATAGAAAATGATTTAAATATGCTGATATAAAAAAGATTATTACATAACTTTTTTATATCAGCATATTTATTAAACATTAAATGATTTTATATGTTTTACTTTGGTAATAGAGATTCAATTGCAGCAAAAGTAGCTTGTTTTCATTCTGGTATTATTGCTGTAATTGAATCTCAAATATTTGCTTTAAAATGTGTAACTGCAGCTGTTAATAAATCATAGACTTTTCACTCTGCTATTAATTGATATTTTTCTCTTTCTTTTACTATTAATCATGTAATATATTTTCTTTCTATTGGTGCTATTTGTTTGTACATAATTTTACCATTAGGTTCAATAGCTAATTTTAATTTATCTCATTGAACTAATTTAGATTTAGAAGAATAATTTGCTGGTATAGGATATTTATTACCATCAGAACCTAACATTTCTTCTCATGTAAATACTCATTCAATTATTTTTGTATCATCACTATTATAACTGTTTAATCATTTAGTACTTAAATTTATTTCGGAATCTAAACTTAAATTATTTTCTTCTAATATATCTTTTAATAGCTTTTTAGAACTTTTAATAGACTTTTCTGCACTAATTATAAAATCTCTAATAGCTAAAAGTGTTTTTTTATTTTCCATTTTTTTATTTTTATATTTTAAAATTTATATTTGAATTTATTATATCAGAAATTATAGTTTTTGTAAATAAAAATAACTTTACATTTACTGAAAATATATGCTCATAATATTTGAAATATTATTATTAAAGAATATAGTTAAAAAAAATCATATTGCAAGGAACGGTCCAAAAGGTATTTGTGTATTAAATTTTTGTCATTTATTTTTTATTCTATTATGTATAATAAATATTATTCATATTAAACTTCAAACAAAATAAGTAATCATTAATCAAGGGAAACTAAAATTTATTCATAATATTAATCCTATCATTATAGCTATTCTTAAATCTCATCATCATAACCATGATCATCCTGAAATTAATATTTGTAAAAAAAAGAATATAAATATAGATAAAGCTCAAATTATTCAGTTTATTATAGCTATATCTCAAAGATTTATTCAAGTAAACATTTTGAATAAATAAAGTAATATTATTGAACTTATTATTAGTAAAATATCAATTATTTCATGTAATTCTTTTAACATAATTATATACAATATTCATATAATTATTATGCTTATAAAAATAGCTGAAAGTGATATTGAAAAACTATTTATTCTATCAATTGAAGGTGGTAATATATCAATTAAATTAAAACCACTTGATAATGTTTGAGCTGTTATAATAAAAAATATTATTCATATTCAAGTTAACATTATTCATTCATGTATTTCTAAAAATAATATATCATAAAATATGTATAATATTGTAATAAATCAAATTATTAACCAAAAAAATAATTTTGTAATTTCTATTACATTTAAATTTAAAATCAAGCTATAATCTATCAAAAAATATCATATTAATGAAAAAAGTATTCAAGTACTTAGTTCAAGTATAGGATATATACTACTTATTTTTTCTTTACAATACCTACATTTTGCTTTATTAAATATCCAAGAAAATATAGGTATCAAATCAAGAGTATTTAATATAGTATTACACTTAGCACAATGACTTCTACCATTCATTATTCATCATTCAGCACTTTTTAGTCTATATATAATTACTGATCAAAAACTACCAAATAAGCTACCAAAAATAAAAAGACAAGTATAAAAGAAAAAATCCATTTTTATTAAGTTATATTATAATTTATTTTATTATATACAAAATCTCTTTTTATAAAAGAAAAATATTTTATTTTATATTTTTTTATAATAATTTTTAATTTAAATATTATGAAATATTTTATTTTTATGATATAATAATTATAATATTGTTATTAATAAGTTTTTTTAATATAAAATTTATTAATTTTATAATAATTTTTATATTAATAAATTAAAAAAAATGATTTTAAAAAATTTAAAAAAAGTATTATTTAAAAAAAAATCACTTATAGCTACATTTTTATGAATTTTTACTATAGTTACTATGTTTTATCATTTCCAAAATTATAAACTAACAATTTGAAATTTAGGATTTAATTTTTATATTATAGAAATTAGCTTAGATTTTTTTATTGCTATATTATTTTGATTATTTGTTTGAGCATCTATCTATAAAATTACTTATTTTTCATCTTCAAATAATAAAAATACTTTTATTTGATGAATATGATGATTTTTTTGAGTATTAGTAAATTGATGCCCGTCTTGTAGTATTACACTTGCTTCATATTTATGATTAACATCAATATTATCAGTATTTCCTTTTTATTGAATAGAATTAAAATTTTTATCATTTTTTATGCTTTTATATGTAGTTTATGATATTCTTAATAATTTAGAAGTTTGCAAAATAAAAAAACACTAAAAATATATTTTTAGTGTTTTTTTATTTTGCTTTTAAGTTAATTTCATTTACCTCCTTTCTTTTTTTATTTATTTTATTTATCCAAAAATTCAGTAAAGATGAAATATTAAAAAATAATATATATATATCGTAAATAAAAGGCATTTTATAATTTAGTTTACTTTTTGTAAAACCTATTCAAAATAATATAGGAATTAAAATAAATAAATATATATAATTATTTATTTTAATATAATATCATAATATCATAATTAATAATATTATGAAAGTTATTACTATACCATTTATTATATGAAAACAGTATTTTGTATTTTTAAATAATAAAAATATTAAATTTATGAAAGGAATATATATTAGATATTTTGCAGGTCTTAATTCTGATTTTTTATTTAATAAAATTAAATCCTTTTGTTTGTTTAGTTTAATTATTTCATTTTCTTCAATAATTAAACTTTTAAAGTCTTTAAATTTAATATCATTAAAATAATTTATTAGATATTTTATAGAAATTTTAAGTAGAAAATAAATTTTTTCAGGAGAAAAAAAATATGGTAATTTTATTCTTAATAATTCATTTCTAGTAAATAAATTTATTGATATAAATACAACTAAAATTATATAAAATAGAGATAATAATTTTGCTAAGTTTTCATATTTAAATATATACAATAATATAATAATAATTGAAACTAATATATTTAATCTAGTAGATTCTATAATTATTTTATTATTACTATATTTAGCATAATTTATAAATCATATAAATGGTATATATGATAATGAAATAGTTAGCTTTTCTTTTTCTGTTATTTTTCAATCTCAATCTATATCTATATCTAAAATATTATTTGTATGTGATATATTTATATTTGTTGAAAGATTGAAAGTTAGTTTATTTTTTGCTTTATTTATTCATATTATCATTAATAAAAGTAGTCATAAAAATATTATATTTGCTATTATGTTATTTAATCAAAATCATATAATAGATATTTTTCTAAAAAGTCAGTTTGATATAAATATAATATATGTAACTAAAAATCATATATGTATTATTATTGCAGTTTTTATATGTCATTTTACAAAGGTATTATCTATGTTTTTATTAGAATTAAATAAATATAACCATGAAAAAAATATAAATAAATAAGCAGAAATAGCATTACCAACCATTTTGTTATTAATATTTTTTCTATAATTTGCATTATTTTGTATATTTTTATTATTAGAAATATTATAAAAAGAAGTATTTATATTAGAATTGTTATTGTTTATTTCTTCCATTTTTTATTTTTTATTTTTTATTTTACGATTATTACATATTATAACATAAATTTAATTAATAAACAAAAAAATATGAAATTATCTCAAGTCGTTTTTCATAAATCTGTATGATTATGAAGTAGTGAAGTTTTTATAGATGAAAAAGGGGAAGTGGTTTTCGTTTGAAGGTCAAATATAGGTAAATCTAGTATAATGAATGCATTGTTTGATAAGAAAGATTTAGTTAAAACAAGTTCAAAACCTGGTAAAACAAGGTTAGCTAATATGTTTTTAGTAGAAAATAAATATTATTTAACGGATTTGCCTGGTTATGGTTTTGCAAAATTATGAAAAGAATTAAAGGAACAACTTGATTGATTGATTAGTTGGTATTTAGAAGAAAAGTGAGAATATATAAAAAATGTAATAATTTTAATAGATTCAAAATTGTGAGCTCAACAAGTGGATATAGATATGTATAAATATATATTAGATTTATGACTACCTGTAACAATTGTGCTTTCAAAAATAGACAAATTAAGTAAATCTGAATTATTAAAAAGTATGCAACATGCTAAAGAATATTTTTTTTGACAAGAGGTTTTAGCTGTATCAAGTACAAAAAATATATGAATAAAAGAATTATCAAAAATAATAAAAAAATCACTACTTGATAAGTAATTAAATATTTATTATTAAAAATGGCTTATTTTAAGGCTATTTTTTGTTTTTTTAACCATTTTCTTATAAAAACTTTACTTTTTATAAGAAAATGGTTAAACTATTTAAAATTAATTTAATAATAATTACTACTAATTATGTTTAAAAAGGATACTAATAATCTATTAAATATATCTATGATGATAATAGTATTTTATATTATCTTCTATATATTATACATATGAGCAAAGCTTATTATTCCATTTATAATAGCTCTTTTACTTTCATTTGCTATTATATGATTATCTAATTTTTTTAAAAAGATTTTAATTTTAATTTTTTCATTTTTTCATCTTGTATGATCATCATCTTTTTTAAAAAAATATAAAATACAATCTTTTTTTTTATTTATACCGTCTTTTTTTTCATTTATACTATCATTATCAACATATATCTTTATTTGATGGTTATTGTGAAAAATGATAGGTTCTAATTTCGAAGATTTAATAAGATTATTACCAGATTATCAAACAAAGGTAATATTGATGATTACTCAAGTTTTCAATTATTTACATATTCCTATACCAGTAAGTATATCGGAAATATTATGACAATTAGATTTACAAAAGATATTGTTATGAATACTTAGTTGATTTACTACTATTTTTAGTAATGCTTGAATTATTTTATTTTATGTTTTATTTATTCTTTTAGAATACAGATATTTTAAAGAAAAGCTTAATTTAATGATAATTGATAATTTAAATAGGCAACATATTTTTGAAACTATCGATAAAATAAAAAGAGATGTAAAATCATATTTTGTAATAAAAACAGTGGTGAGTTTAATTACAGCCATTTTAAGTTATGTTGTTATGAAATTATTTCAATTAGATTTTGCTTTATTTTGGGCATTATTAATTTTTATATTAAATTTTATTCCTAATATAGGTTCTATAATAGCTGTTTTATTAGCTTCATTATTTTCACTTATACAGTTTGATTCATACACTACATTTTTTTTAATTATTTCATGACTTTCATCAATTCAAATATTGATGTGAAATATAATAGAGCCAAAATTTATGTGAAATAAATTAAATCTAAGTCCTTTAGTAATTATTATATCACTTTGATTTTGGTGAGCTATATGGTGAATTGTTTGAATGTTATTATCTGTACCTATTATGGTTATAATTAATATAATATTAGCAAAAATACCAGCAACTCGTAGTATAGCTATACTACTTTCTGAAAAATGAGATTTACAAATTGATTGAGGTAAAGATGTTATACAGATTAGAAAAAAAGTTATTAATACAATATCTGAAAGATTTATTAAAAAGTAAAAAAAATAATTACAAAAATATTTTTGTAATTATTTTTTTTGAATTAAAAAATTATCAAATATTTAATTCTTTTTCTATTTCATCATTTATATTTTTTTGCATTATAATTTGTTTAATTATTTTTTTCTTATTTGCTTTTATTTTTTCTTCTTTTCTATATTTTAATAATATATTTATTATAGGTAATATATAATATATTGTTAAAATTATTAAAATTATTAATATTATTAAAATAATATATTCAATAAATGAATACTGTGTTAATAATTTTATATTATTTATTATATCGGTTGATGTTGTATAATTATATTCAAATCAAATCATATTATTTTAAATTAAGGTTTTTATTTTTTTTCTATTAACTCTCATACTACTATTAATCTATTAAGGGTAGTTCAAATAGGCCAGCAAGTCATTAGTGTAATTTCTGATTTATTTTTATTTCTTTCTAAAATTGATACATCTCCAGGAGTTATTACTTTTTTTTCTTTTATTTTATAAACATATTTTTCTTGTCAGTAATATACAATTACTTCATCATCAAATACTACTTTATCTAAAAGAGCAAAAACATCATTATAATCTCATTTCATCCACGGAAAGTTCGATGAATGTCAAAATATAAAACTATTACCATCTTCTCAGGGTTTAGAACTACCAGGATATCTAATTATACCATTTTCTAGTTCTTTCATAAATATATCATTTAATTCTTTTTGTCATTCAATTTTTGCATTTTTTATTTCAATTAATGGTATATTTTTTCATATTTTTGGTATTATTACTCTATTTTCATAAGGTGTAATTTCTATATTCAAATTAATACTTTCTTTATCCTGTTCTTTTTTCATTCTTTTTATTGAAAGCTCTGTATCTTGAATATTTTCTTCTAGATTTACCTTTTTTATTTTGTCTTCAATATATTTTTCTTTTATACTAGATGCATCTACTGAAGACATAAGTCTTTGTTGTTTGTTTTCTAGTTCTCATTTGAAAATATAACTTTTAGCTATACTTGTATATGCACTATAATTTGTTGAAATAAGTAAAATTCAAAAAATTAATCCAGAAGTCAATATATATTTTGATATAAATATAATTCAAAAAATTATAGATTTTTTATTTTTAATATCTTCTTTTTTTGTAACTTTTTTTAAAGTTTCTTTTATTATTTCTTCTTGTATTAATATTTCATTATTAACTAAAGTTTCAATTTTATTAGAATTTATTATATCATCTATATTTATTTGATTTATTTCTCAATCTAAAGAATGGTCATTATTTTTGTTTTTTTCTAAATTTAGTTTTGAATTATCATCTGTATTAAGCTCATCTAAAATATATGATTCTAAATTTAGTTTTGAATTATCATTAGTATTAAGCTCATCTAAAATATATGATTCTAAATTAAATCACGATTTATTATCTGTATTAATTTCATCCATAATACAAGATTCTAAATTAATTTTCGAATTATTATTAGAATTTAAATTTTTTGTAGTTAAATCGATATTATTTAAAATATCAATATTTTCTAAATTTTCTAAATCAATATTTTTCATTTGTTTTTGTTTTTATTTTTATATTTTTGTTTCTTTATTTATTCATAAAGAATTTGTGTAAATAAATTTTATCATAAAAAAAATATTTATGCAAAAAATTCACTTATTTTTTTCAAAAATACTTTTATTGTTATAAAAAAAGCTTTACCTTGCAAGGTAAAGCTTTTTTTATATTCTTATTTTATTTATTTTTTCTTTATACTTTAAACAATTAGAAGTGATACACTTTCATGTTATTCAAGCAAAAAGAGGGAATAATCACATAAATAAAATAAGTGAATCTATATCTAAATCGGGTCAATCAACTATTTTTCAAGAAATATAAAATAATATAATAGCAAAAAATAATTGAAATATTCTCATATGTTTCTTTTTAAGTAAACATACATTTGATATTCACATAAATACAGGAATAATTCATAAAGAAATCATTACATATTTTATATAATTAGCATGTATTTCATTTATTTCTAACCAAAAGAAATTAGAATCAATAACATCACCTTGTATTATTAAATTATAATAAAGGCTAAAAATCAATATTAAACCAAAAATTATTCTAGATATCCTAATATTAGCATCGCTAGGTCTTTTTTGCATAAACTTAATAATTCACATCATATTTATCATATGTTAAAAAAATAATATTATTGATGCTAATATTACATAAAGTTTTAAAAAAGCAAAATTAATTTTGACTTTTTATAAAAATTTATATAATACACAGGCTTTAATAGTATAAAAGTAATATTGGGATGTCGCCAAGCGGTAAGGCAACGGACTTTGACTCCGTTATGCATAGGTTCGAATCCTATCATCCCAGCCATTTAATAATAAGTAATAAGTAATGAATAATTCGGTAATTGTTTATTATTTATTGTTTATTATTCTACAAATATTTTAAGACTTAAGAAATAAGAAAAATTAGGGTTTTTGTTTTTTAAGTTTTATACTTAAAGTATATTTATTTCTTGCAGATTTAAATATACAAAATAAATATTTATTTTTTAATTATATATTAAATATGTTAGCTGTAATAGAATTAGGTGGAAATCAATTTACTGTAAAAGTAGGTGATTTAATTAATGTAAAAAAACAAGATAAAGAAGTAGATCTTACTTTTTCAGTAGAGGCTTTATTAATTTCAGATGAAGAATGAAAAGAAACTAAAGTTTGAGTACCAACTGTTTCTTGATCTAAAATTGAGTTAAAGGTTATTGAACAATTTAAGGGGGAAAAAGTAAGAGTATTTAAAAAGAAATCTAAAAAAAGATATACAAGAAATACTGGTTTTAGAGCACATTTAACTAAGCTTGAAGTTTTATCTATTGCATAAAATTATAATTTAAAAAACTTATTTTTTGTTATTTTATATAACAATATAAGTTTTTTTTTTTGATTTTTTCAAAAAAGACAATATAATATACTTTCCGGTAATAATTAAAAATACTGGTAATAATTAAAAATAGAATTATTCATAAGTAAATATTTTAGAGAATTTAAAATTTATATTTACTATACTAAATAATTATTTATCTTTTAAAATAATAATTTGTTTAAAAATTGAAATCAAAGAGTTAATATAAAAGCTCGTTTAGATAGACATCTAAGAATAATAAAAGAGAATATATGAGTTGGTAAAAATGTTATTAAAAGAGAAAAATCAAATTCTCATTTTAATATAGTGATTTTTTTTGTATTTTTAGTTATACCTATTTATCCAAGTTTAGCCTCTTTTGTATATAATACATCTGGTTATGAATTTTATAGATGAGATATTGATGAATCTTCTATTATTGAATCTTATTTTTGATGAGAAGAACAAGAATGACAATATAGTCCTATGTTAGAATCAAATGATTCATTTATATCTGTTAATACCATTTTGGATGATGAAAGAGATGTTGCTTGAACAAATGAAATAGTTAATTATGAAGTAAAATCAGGAGATTCACTTTATTCTATTTCATATAATTTTAAAATTTCTACAAATTCTATTTATTGGGCAAATAATTTTGAGAAAAATCATGTTATTCACCCTTGAGATATTATTAAAGTTCCACCAGTTTCATGATTAATTCATCAAGTACAATCTTGAGATACTATTTCTTCAATTGCTAAAAAATATGAAGTATGAGAAAGTAAAATTTTTGAGCAAAATTGAATAGAAAAATGATGAAAATTAATCACAGGAGAAGTTATAGTTATTCCTTGAGCTATTAAAAAAGCTCCACCAAAGCCTATACCAGTCGTTCCTAAAGTTAATGTTATTACAAAATGAAAAACTACTACTAATACTAAGAATCAAGCAAAATGATATAGTTTTGTAAATGATTCTACTAGTCAATATGTTAGTAATACATGAAAATATAAACTTGTACGGAGACAACCAAAACATACTTTTTATTGGGGAAATTGTACTTGGTATGTTGCTCAATATAAAAATGTAACTTGGTGATGAAATGCTAATGAATGGTTAAGAAATGCAAAATCTGCATGAAAATCTACTTGAAGTAATCCTTCTATTTGAGCAATTATTCAGTTTAATGGTAGATGATATAATCCTAGATATGGTCATGTATGAATAGTTATGGATATAGTTTGATCTGAAATAATAGTTAGTGATATGAATTATAGAAGATTAAATGAAGTTACTTACCGTAAAGTTTCTGTTAATGATAGATCAATTCAAGGATATATTTATGTAGACTAAAAGATATTTATAAATATTATAAAAAAATAAAACAATATATATTGTTTTATTTTTTTTTATAGACTTTAAAAGTTAGTTACTTATAAACTTATAAATATATTAAAATTATAATTACATAAATATATTTTCTTCATTTTCTTTATCAAGTTCCCATTTTATAGGATTTTCTACTATATATTTTCTAATTTTATTTAATTCAATTTCATTTCTTATAACTCTATCATAATAATTTGGTTGCCAAGCGAAAAAAGTATCATTTAACTTATTTATTTCTCTTGTACAAATAGATTTTAAGGATCTTATAATTGTTCATAATTCTCATTTTTTAGGTGAAATTTTAGAGAAATATTCATTTTTATAATTTGTATTTACATTATTGTAGAGATGTTGCAATGCAACATCTCTATAGGTATTGTTTCAAAATAAAAATATAATAAAATGAATATGATTTGGCATAACAATAAATTCATCAACCGTTGCATAATCAAAATGATTTGGAATTTCTAAATAATATTTTTCTACAATTTTTCAAATATCATTCAAAATCATTTTCTGGTCAATAATTTCACCAAAATAATTTTCTCTATTTTTCGTGCAAATTGTGATAAAATATCATCAATTAGATGAATAATCATAATTTTGTAATCTGTTTGATTTTGAGTTATAAATTTGTTTATATTTATATTCTTGTTGCATAGAATTATAATTTAACTGTTATATATTTGTATTACCGTAGAGATGTTGCATTGCAACATCTCTACAAAACATTGATTTGATAATATG